>JAAZFP010000290.1 GCA_012511645.1 Microbacteriaceae bacterium | reverse complement strand
TGAAACTGATGATGTCGTTTCGCGGGCATTCTTATTTGAGTCACCGGAACCGTTTCGCGGGCATATTAGGTGAGGCACGTCGTGTGCTATCGCAGAGCCACCTTGGGTGGCTATGCTTGAGCTCTACGACATCAATAGAGCGAGGGAGCGACGTGGGACTCATTCAGGCAGCAATCGGCGCACTGGGCGGCACACTGGCAGACCAGTGGAAAGATTTTTATACCGTGCCAGACGGGCTCGCACCCACGGCAGCAGTGTTTTCGGCGGTGCCGCGTGGTCAGAACGCCGGCCGTGGTTCAAACACCAAGGCATCTGAAGGCATTATCACCAACGGCAGCAAGATCCTGGTGCCCGAGGGCTACGGGCTCGTGCTTATGCAGGACGGTGCGATCACTGGGTTTGCCGCTGAGGCGGGTGCCTACGAGTGGAACTCGGACGCGCAAGACTCACAGTCAATTTTTGCGGGCAACGGCATCGTCAGCCCGCTCATCATGACCTCGTGGGAGCGCTTCAAGTTCGGTGGCCGCCCCGGTACACAGCAGCGTGCCTACTTCGTTGCGCTGAAGGAACTGCCAAACAACCGCTTCGGCACCCAGAGTGAGATCTACTGGGATGACGCCTACATGAACGCCCAGGTCGGTGCAGTGACCCGTGGCACTTACACGTTGAAGATCACCGACCCGATTCTTTTCGTCAAGAACTATATGCCCGCGGCTTATATGGAGCCCGGTCGAGTGTTTGATTTCACCGATCTCGATAATGATGCGGCATCCCAGCTGTTCAATGAGGTTGTTGGGTCGTTGGCGCCCGCGTTCTCGATGTACACGAACGACCCCTCAAAGGGCAACCGCATCACCAAGATTCAGCAGGACTCCATTGGTTTTGCGCAGAGCCTCTCGGCTGCCGTCGAGCAGAACTACCAGTGGTCGACCGCTCGGGGTCTCGAGATCGTGGCAACCGCGATTATCTCGATCGAGTACGACGAGATGACTCGGGAACTGCTGCGCAACGTGCAGCGTGCCGACGCACTCGCTGGTGCCCGCGGTAACTCGAACCTGCAGGCATCGGTTGCCGCTGGCTTCGAATCAGCGGGCGAGACCGCGGGTGCCGGTGGCATCTTCGGTATGGGCATGGCGGCAGGCACGGCCGGTCTCGGCGGTCTGCAGCAGCCAGTCCCAGGCATTGGCGGGCAAAGCGTCCCACAGCAGGCCGCCCCGGCGGCGCCGGCCGAGCCCGCAGCCGAAGATCCCATGGCTAAGCTGACCAAGCTAAAAGAGATGCTTGACGCAGGCCTGATCACCCAAGATGATTACGACGCCGCAAAGGCGAAGGCCCTCGGCCTCTAACGCGAAAGCATTTCACGATGAGTGATCCCGCGGCATGGTCTCAGGGTGACCCCGAACGGGCTCCGGTGCAACCGGCATCGGAGCCGTTCGGTGTCGCGCCTGAACAGGGCGCCGCGCAACCGCAGCCACCCGCTCAGCCAGACGATCTGGCGGCGTCCGAACTGCTCGATGCGCAGCCCGTTGCACCCAATACCCAGAATCAACGCCTCAGCGATGGTGTCAACCGTTGCCCGAAGTGCGGCTCGACCGATATTCAATTGCGGCCATCCACGGGCAAACTCATTTGCCTGTTTTGCCGACATGAGTGGGCAGAAGCCCAGGTCGAAGGGCTGCTTGGGGCCGAAGGTGATTTGAAAGACCTGACCGGTACCATCATCTCGTCTGGTGCAGCCAATATTGACCCAGCGGTGTCGGGCGTGCTCACCATGAAGTGCGGCGGATGCGGCTCAGAGGTCGTGGTGAACACCGAACAGGCGTTGCACGCACGGTGCCACTGGTGCCGTCATGTGCTTACCGTGAACGAGCAGGTGCCAAACGGTGCCGTGCCAGATGCGGTGCTGCCGTTCAGTATCACCCACGACCAGGCGGTCGAGCGCATCCGACAGTTTGCGGGCAAGCGGCGTACCTTTGCGCACCGCACCTTCATCAAGGAATTCACTCCCGAGAACGTGGTTGGGGTGTACCTGCCCTACATGGTCATCGACGGTAACGCCAGCGCCGATGTGTGGGGCAACGGTGAGGTGCTGATCCGCAGTTACACGCGGGGGAGCGGCGATGACAAAGAAACGTATTACGACGCCGATGTCTACCAGGTGCAGCGACACGTTGATTTCACGGTCGACGACCTGACCATTGAATCGTCGGCTGAGCGCGCCAACATGAACACCCTCGTCAACACAAACAACATCATCAACACGATTTTGCCGTTTGATACGAAGAATGCGGTGCAGTGGAACGCGAGTTACCTGACGGGGTTCACCTCGGAGAAGCGTGACCAAGACGTGTCAGGCGTGCAGCCGGTGCTCGAGGACCAATTGCTCTCGATCGCGAGGTCGCAGGTCGAAGGCTCCGTGTCGAACTACGACCGCGGTGTGCGGTGGGAGCACGAGCGTCTCGAGGTGCACGGCACTCGGTGGGTATCGATGTATCTGCCCGTGTGGCTGTACTCGTACTATCACGTGGATCGGGGCAAGGGCATGGTGCACTACATTGCGGTCAACGGGCGCACCGGCGAAACCATGGGCAGTGTGCCCGTTTCTCGAGGCCGACTGCTCGCCGCGGCGCTCACCGTTGGCACGGTGCTTGAGGGCTTCGTGATTGCGTTTTTGGTGGCGACGGCATGATCGCACACATTGTAGAACTCGTGCAGCTGCTCGCGCTGCTGGAAACGGACGACGGCGAGCCGGGGTGGCTGCTCCTCGCCGGCCCCGCAGCCGGCGTTGCCACCTACACCATGCTCTACCGCTACTATCGCAACACCGACAAATCACACGGTTTTGAACACGAGACCACCATCGAGGCGCAGCCCGTCACCGGCAGCGATGCGAAGGTCGATGAGGTGCGCGGCACCAAGCGCAGCGCGATTCAGGGCAACAACAAGCGCAAACATCGCGAGCGCGTGCAGCGCGTGCAATAGGGGCGACAGAAGCGTAGCGCCGCATCCGGAAGTGTCTTCCGCGTGCGGCGCTACGCTTCTGTCTCTGCCGCCGTTAGGCTGCCGCTGGAGCGGCCTCTTCGATTTCGATCGGGGCATCGGCAGGGCTCGCCCAGACCGGTGCGGGAAGCAGTGTGTCTGTGTTGCCCGCCTGAATCTCGCGGAGGGCGTCGGCGATATCGTCGGCGTTCTCAGGCACATTGAGCCCGCAGCTGCGCAGCTCAGATGCAAACTTCAACGTGAGACGCTGCTTGCCGGCCGCAATCGCTTCGGCGGTGGTGCCGCTCTGAATGTCACTGCCGGTCTGAATATCTGAAACGTCTTCACACACGTGGTAGACCGCGCCGCCGTCAACCCAGAAGACATGGTCTGAGCCAAGCAGCTGAATGACAGTCGACTGGTCAGCTGTGTACTGTTCGACCGACGGCGGGTTGTAGTCGACGCCGAGTGCCACGCTCGCCACTGCGAGCACAATGCCGATGATGCCAGCAGTGGTTTTCTGCCCCTTGTCCATGTCCTTATTGAGGAAGATCAGGATGATCAGTGGCAAGAACGCGATGATCGAGATGATTGCGCCGAGCTGGTTCTGCACGAAGAACCGGAACTTGTCGGCCTTGCGAGCGGGGTCGAGGCGATTTGCTTTCTTCCAGAGCATCGAGCCCGTGATGGCGAGCGCAGCGATGACAACGAGGAACACGATCAGCGTAATGAATGCCCACTGCGGGAACTGGGCGACAGCGTTTTGGGTTTCGAGCAATCCGGTGTCTGGATCGCGAACGAGCACTCCGTCTTCGCCGACCCATTCGCGCTGACGCAGCAGCCAGAAGATGGCAACTGCCTCGAGCACAATCGCGATGGCCCAGGAAATCAGCGCGAAAATGCGCAGCCGGGTCGCTTTTGCCTTTGACTCGGCAGTCGGCTTCCATCCAGCCGAGCCGGGTGCCGTTGCATCCTTTGTGGTTGCCTGGGTGTCAGCCGAAGTCGTGCGCTTCTGTGGTTGGTGCGCATCTGACATGGTGCTCCTTCGTGAAACAAGCAAATACCCCGTCGTCAGTGTACCCGGCGCAGGCATCGCAAAATTCTTTCAGCCAGCAAAAGATAGGCTTGCAGCCATGGTGAAAGACACAGGCCGATCGGCTCGCGAGAGTTCGCTCGCGAGCGGCTGGACCGTCGAGGGTGAGGCCACCCCTGAACCCGAGGCGCTGACCCAGCTCGATGTCACGGAGGCGATCGACCACACCGATCCGGGCGACATCGCTGAGGGTGACGCAACCGAAAGTACTGACGAGAGTGATGGTGCGACCAGGCAACTCTCCAATGCCGCAATGGTGTTGCTCGGCATCATTGGCGGTGTCTACCTGCTCTACACCGTGGTGTGGTTCAGCTGGGCGAGCGCCTACGCGAGTCGCAGCGCGGTCTTCGCCGAATCGAGCGGCTCGATTGGATCGGTACTTGAGGTAGCGATCGTGTGGATCGCACCGATCGCCCCCGCGGCATGGCTCTTCACGCTGCTGCTGCAACTTCGCGAAATGAAGTTCTCGCGCATCGTACTGTGGCTAATCATTGGACTCGTGGTGCTCGTGCCGCTGCCACTGCTCATTTTGCCCGGCGTCTATACGGGAGGTCAGTGATGGCGACGAGGATCGTGACCTGGGCGGCCTATCTCGTGCTTGCGGTGTTAGCTGCGTATCAGGTGGCCTCAGCCGTGGGCACGCTCACCATGTTCCCCGCGATGGGGGCGAGCGCTGGGTTGTCGGTCACCCCGATTGGCTGGATCGTGCTGTGGGCGTGGGTGGTGCTTCCCGTGCTGGCCGTCGCAATCGCGCTCTGGGCGACGCGTTCGCGAGGGGCAATGGTGCGAGTGTTTGCGCTACTGACCGCGGTTGCGGCAGCTGCCGCGCTGCGACTTGAGTTTCTGCTCTACGAAGAGGTCTCGACCATTTTCTTTGCCTGATGAGGCCTGCGAAGGTGAGGCGTACCTGCGGTAGTAGACTGGACTGGTGCTCGAAACCGAGCGCGACTCGTTCTTTCTACGGAGGACCATTCACTCATGCCTGCGCCGGTCGTGTTGATCGCTGAAGAACTTTCACCCGCCACGATCGCGGCCCTGGGGCCCGATTTCGATGTCAGGCATGCTGACGGCGCCGATCGCTCGGCGCTGCGCGAGGCGATTGCCGATGCCGACGCGATCCTGATTCGCTCCGCGACGCAGGTTGACGCCGAGGCGCTGTCGTGGGCCCCGAAGCTGAAGGTCATTGCGCGTGCAGGCGTGGGTCTCGACAACGTCGACATGAAGGCAGCCACGCAGGCCGGTGTCATGGTCGTGAACGCTCCCACGTCGAACATCATCAGCGCCGCAGAGTTGACGGTGTCTCACATTCTCGGTCTTGCCCGCCACCTTCCCCGGGCCCATGGGTCGCTGAGTGAGGGGCAGTGGAAGCGCTCGTCGTTCACCGGTACCGAACTGTTCGAAAAGACCATTGGCATCATCGGTCTTGGCCGCATCGGCGCGCTTGTTGCAGAGCGGTTGCGTGGCTTTGGTGTTGAACTCATCGCATATGACCCCTACATCACGGCTGCTCGTGCCGCGCAGATTGGGGCAGAGCTGGTCGAACTCGATGAGCTGGTCGAGCGGGCAGATTTCCTGACGATCCACATGCCGCGCACACCAGAAACATTGGGCATGATCGGCGAAGCGCAGCTGAAGGCGATGAAGCCGAGCGCATATGTGGTGAACGTTGCCCGCGGCGGTCTGATTGACGAAGACGCCCTGCTCGCAGCACTCGATGCGGGCGAAATTGCGGGTGCCGCACTTGACGTGTTCCTGCAAGAGCCACCCACGAACACGGCGCTGACCGGTCACCCGAAGGTCAACGTGACCCCGCACCTTGGTGCATCGACCGATGAAGCGCAAGAAAAGGCTGGCGTGTCGGTGGCAAAGTCGGTGCGGCTCGCGCTCGCCGGCGAGCTTGTCCCCGACGCGGTCAACGTCGCTGGTGGCACCATCAACGAGTATGTGAAGCCGGGGCTGCCGCTCACCGAGAAGCTCGGTCAGATTTTCGCTGGCCTTACCGATGGTCCGGTCACCCTGCTTGACATCGAGGTGCACGGCGAGTTGAGCGAGCACAACGTTGAGGTGCTGCGCCTCGCCGCACTCAAGGGCTTCTTCTCGCAGATTGTGAGCGATCCGGTGTCATATGTGAATGCTCCGTTGTTTGCAGAACAGCGCGGGGTTGAGGTGCGCTTCAGCGCTGACGCAAAGTCAGAGAGCTACCGCAATGTGATCACGCTGCGCGGTACCACTGCTGAGGGCGCGCAGGTATCGGTTTCTGGTACGCTCACCGGCCCGAAACAGATCGAGAAGATCGTCGGTATCAACGGCTACGAGCTTGAGCTGCCCATCAGTGAGCACCTCGTGGTGTTTAGCTACGAGGATCGCCCAGGCATTGTTGCCGCGTATGGCGGGCTGCTCGGTGATTCGGGGGTCAATATCGCAGGTCTGCAGATTGCCCGTGACGCAAAGCGTGGCACGGCGCTGTCAGTGTTATCGGTTGACGCCCCGGTCTCGACAGAGCTTGTCGCCGAGCTCGGTCGTGCGATTGGCGCTGAGACGCTGCACGCGATCGATATCGTCGTCGACTGACGACAGTGCGGCTTGCGTCCGTGACGCGCATATGAACTTCAGGTGCGTCTCGGGCGTTTCTGCACGCGCAGTGGTATCCTGAGTGCGCAGGCTTGTGGCCTGCAATCAACGAAGAACCGAGCACGACGGTTGGCGGGCTGGTCTTCGGTGGTGGGTTCCCATGCGCGGTGCACGGTGATCTTCTACTGAACATCAGCATCCGTGGCCGAGATAACGTCACGTTCGCAGCGCTTCGGGCTGCCCTCCGCGTGCTCTCTGAATCGAAGGAGCACCCGTGGAGGGTCCTGAAATCAAATTCGCTGAGGCTGTGCTTGACAATGGCAAGTTCGGTACTCGCACCATCCGCTTCGAGACCGGTCGTCTCGCGCAGCAGGCACAGGGGGCCGTTGCTGCATACCTCGACGAAGAAACCATGCTGCTGAGCGCGACGAGCGCATCAAAGCAGCCGAAGGATCACTTCGACTTTTTCCCACTGACCGTTGACGTTGAAGAGCGTTCATACGCTGCCGGCAAGATCCCTGGCTCATTCTTCCGTCGCGAGGGTCGCCCCTCGACCGAGGCGATCCTGGTGTGCCGTCTGATCGACCGCCCGCTGCGCCCATCATTCGTTGATGGCCTGCGCAACGAGGTCCAGATTGTCGTGACCGTGCTGTCGATCGCCCCTGGCGAGTTCTACGATGCGCTCGCGATCAACGCCGCTTCGGCATCGACCCAGATTTCGGGTCTGCCGTTCTCGGGCCCGATTGCCGGTGTGCGCCTCGCGCTGATCGGTGATCAGTGGGTTGCGTTCCCGACCGTCGAGCAGCTGAACGACGCCGTGTTCGACCTCATGGTTGCTGGCCGCGTCATCACAAAGGCTGACGGTTCAGAAGACGTTGCCATCATGATGGTTGAGGCCGAGGCCACCGAGGTGAGTTGGGAGCTCATCAAGGCCGGCGCCACCAAGCCCGATGAGGCAGTTGTCGCTCAGGGCCTTGAAGCGGCAAAGCCGTTCCTCACCCAGCTCGTCAAGGCGCAGGAGCAGCTCGCAGCGCAGTCTGCGAAGGAGGTGCAGGACTACCCAGTCTTCCTGCCCTACACCGATGAGGTGTACGCAGCGGTTGAGGCGCTCGCCGAGCAGAAGCTCACCGAGATCTACCAGATTGCCGACAAGACCGAGCGCAGCGACGCTGACGACGCCCTCAAGGCAAGCGTCAAAGAGGCTGTTGCGGCCAAGGTTGCGGCAGGCGAGCTGCCCGCAGAGGCTGACGCACAGGTCTCGGCTGCCTACAAGTCGGTCACCAAGAAGGTTGTTCGCGGACGCATCTTGACCGACGGCGCTCGCATCGACGGCCGTGGTCTGCGTGACCTGCGTGCGCTTGACGCAGAGGTGCAGGTGATTCCTCGCGTGCACGGTTCGGCGATCTTCCAGCGCGGCGAGACCCAGATCATGGGCGTCACTACGCTGAACATGCTGAAGATGGAGCAGCAGATTGACTCGCTGTCACCCGTTACCAGCAAGCGTTACATGCACCACTACAACTTCCCGCCATACTCGACCGGTGAAACCGGCCGTGTGGGCAGCCCGAAGCGCCGCGAGATCGGCCACGGCTTCCTCGCAGAGCGTGCGCTCGTGCCCGTGCTGCCAGCACGTGACGAATTCCCCTACGCGATTCGTCAGGTCAGCGAGGCGCTGAGCTCGAACGGCTCGACCTCGATGGGCTCGGTCTGCGCGTCCACGCTGGCGCTGCTCAACGCTGGTGTGCCCCTGCGCGCTGCCGTTGCCGGTATCGCGATGGGCCTCGTCAGCGACGAAGTGAACGGTGAGACCCGCTACGCGACGCTCACTGACATTCTCGGTGCAGAAGATGCGCTCGGCGATATGGACTTCAAGGTTGCAGGTACTTCGGAGTTCGTGACCGCGCTGCAGCTCGACACCAAGCTCGACGGCATTCCGAGCGACGTGCTCGCAGGCGCGCTGGAGCAGGCAAAGGAGGCTCGCACGACGATCCTCGGCGTCATGGGCCAGGCAATCGACACCCCTGACGAGATGGCCCCGACCGCGCCTCGCGTGATCACCGTCAACATCCCCGTTGACAAGATCGGTGAGCTTATCGGGCCCAAGGGCAAGACGATCAACGGCATCCAGGATGAGACTGGCGCCGACATCTCGATCGACGATGACGGTACCGTCTACATCGGCGCAGTCGATGGCCCCTCGGCCGAGGCTGCCCGTGCACAGGTCAACGCAATCGCGAACCCACAGAACCCTGAGGTTGGCGAGCAGTACCTGGGGACCGTCGTGAAGAACGCCGCATTTGGTGCGTTCGTCTCGTTGCTTCCAGGTAAGGATGGCCTGCTGCACATCAGCGAGGTGCGCAAGCTCGCCGGTGGCAAGCGCATCGACTCGGTTGACGATGTGCTGTCGATCGGTCAGAAACTGCTCGTGAAGATCACGAAGGTTGACGACCGTGGCAAGCTCTCGCTTGAGCCCGTGCTCGAAGAAGCTGCTGCAGAGGGTGCTGAAGCAGAGGCCGCTGAGGTCGCTGCAGAGTAACTGACTGTGTCACACACTGCCCCGGGGAGCGCTGCTTCTCGGGGCAGTGGTGTTATGCCAGTTGTGTGCGCAGGAGCTCCGGCGACCGGGCAGCTGTGCGGAATTGAACCCGCCGGGTCCGTAGGGTAAAGGGCGTGCCAGACGCCATTCTCTTTCCCCTCAACGAACCCGACCTGACCCAGGATCTTGGTGGCGCGCTCATGAGCCGAACCGTGCATCCGAGCGGGCTTCGTGTGCTCACCGAATACATGCCGGGTGCGCGCAGCGCGACGGTCGGTTTTTGGGTTGGTGTGGGGTCGCGTGATGAGCAG
>JAAZFP010000289.1 GCA_012511645.1 Microbacteriaceae bacterium | reverse complement strand
GCTTCTGCGCGCTCACGCCCTGCAAGCAATGCCTCGGTTTCATCGACGAGCGCGTGCGCAGCGACCGTGAGTTCGCGCGTTCGGCCGACCTTGCGAAGCAGCGGCACTCCAGCTTCACGTTCAAGCAGGGCCAACTGCTGAGACACTGCCGAGGGGGTGTAATTGAGCGCTTCAGCGACCGCAGCCACGGTGTGTCTTGCACGCAGCTCCCACAGCAACCGCAGTCGCTTCATGTCGAGCATTCGCCAACTCCAATTCTTTAGATTATCTTCATCATATCCGTCAGAAACAGTTGCTTTACTTCATGATTGTGACGCTCCACACTGGCACTATCTGTTGAAAGGTGTGTCTGTGTCCACTGTTCCCTCGTCTCCCGCCCACGTCGACGATCTTGCCTCGCGCACGCGCCCGCAGGATCTCGCCGACGAGACCATCGCCCTCGTGCGCCGGTGGCTCGCTGAGGCCGCCAAGATCCCTGCCGATGCGTCAGCCGAGCGGCTCGCGGGGGTGTTGCGAGACCCGAACGGACTCGACTTCACGGTTGGCTTTGTTGACGGTGTCGTGCGTCCAGAAGACCTCAGTGCAGCGGCACGCACCCTGCGCGAGTTGGTTCCGCTCACCCCGGGCTTCTTGCCGGCTCCGATGCGCGGCGCGATCGCGCTGGGCGGGGCGCTCGCACCGACACTTCCCGGCATCGTGATTCCCGTCGCCCGCCGCGTGCTGCGCACCATGGTGAGCCACCTCATCATTGACGCAACCGACGCAAAACTCGGGCCCGCGATCGCCAAGATTCAGGGCGACGGGGTGCGGCTCAACATTAACCTGCTCGGCGAAGCCATCCTCGGCGAGCACGAGGCCGAAAGGCGCCTCGCGGGCACCCATAAGCTGTTGGCCCGACCCGACGTCGACTACGTCTCGATCAAGGTGTCATCAACCGTTGCGCCGCACAACCACTGGGCATTTGACGAGGCGGTCGACCACATCGAGCGCCAGCTGGTGCCCCTGTTTGAGCGCGCAGCCGAGGCGAGCCCGCAGAAATTCATCAGCCTCGACATGGAGGAATACAAAGATCTCGACCTCACCCTCGAGGTCTTCACCCGCATTCTCGATCGACCTGAGTTCGTGCACCTCGAGGCCGGGATCGTGTTGCAGGCCTACCTGCCCGACGCACTCGGCGCCATGATGCGGTTGCAGGAGTGGGCCGCGACGCGGGTTGCGCAGGGCGGCGCCCCGATCAAGGTGCGCGTCGTCAAGGGCGCGAACCTGCCGATGGAACTCGTCGGCGCTGCCCTCCAGGGCTGGCCCGCGGCCACCTGGGGCACCAAGCAGGACTCGGACACCAGCTACAAGGCCGTGCTCGACTACGCGCTGCACCCCGAGCGGGTGGCCAATGTGCGCATCGGTGTCGCCGGTCACAACCTGTTCGATGTGGCACTTGCCTGGCTGCTTGCCAAGGCGCGCGGCGCCGAGGCTGGCATCGAATTCGAAATGCTGCTCGGCATGGCAACCGGCCAGGCTGAGGCCGTCAAGCGCGAGGTCGGCAGCCTGCTGCTCTATGTGCCGGTCGTGCACCCCGACGAGTTCGATGTGGCGATCGCCTACCTCATTCGGCGCCTCGAAGAGGGGGCAAGCCCAGAGAACTTCATGTCCGCCGTGTTTGAGCTGCACGAGAGCGACGCCCTCTTCGAGCGCGAGACGCAGCGCTTCCTCGCCTCACTCGCCGACCTTGCGGCCATCACCGGCGACGGCACGGTCGAGTCGTTCCGCGTGCCGTCACCCAACCGCACTCAGGATCGCCGGCACGAGGATGCCGCGGCCGCTGCTGCCCGTATCGGGGAGCGGGTTGCCGCAGGCCGCTCGGGTGATTTCACGAACACGCCTGACTCGGACCCCGACCTTCGCGGCAATCGCGAGTGGGCTCGCGGCATCACCGGGCGCATGGTGCACTCGGCGCTCGGCATGCAGCTCGCCACCGATGCTCTCGTCGCCAGCCGGGAGGCACTTGACGCCACCATCGAGCGAGGAATCGCCGCAGCCGCTGGCTGGCAGGCACTCGGCGCTGACGAACGCGCCCGAATTCTGTACCGAGTCGGCGAGGTGCTCGAGTCGCGCCGCGGAGACCTGCTCGAGGTGATGGGCTCCGAGTGTGGCAAGACCATCGATCAGGGCGACCCAGAGATCTCTGAGGCGATTGACTTCGCCAACTACTACGCGATGCTCGGCCAGGTGCTCGAGCAGGTGGATGGCGCCACGGCGGTGCCACAGCAGCTCATCGCGGTGATTCCACCGTGGAACTTCCCGACCGCGATCCCCGCAGGCGGTGTGCTCGCCGCCCTCGCCTCTGGTGCGTCGGCCATCATCAAACCCGCGTCAACCGCGGCCCGCACCGGCGCGGTCATGGTCGAGGCGCTCTGGCAGGCCGGGGTGCCCCGAGACGTGTTGCAGCTCGTGCAGTTTGGCGACCGCGAGCTCGGCTCGGCTCTCGTGGCAGACCCGCGCATCGACCGTGTCATCCTCACCGGCGCCTACGAGACCGCGGCCGCGTTTCGCGAGCTGCGCCAGGATCTACCGATCCTCGCAGAAACGAGCGGCAAGAACGCGATCATTGTCACCCCGAACGCCGACCTTGACCTCGCCGCTCGCGACGTCGCGCAGTCAGCCTTCGGTCACGCGGGCCAAAAGTGCTCGGCCGCGTCGCTCGTGATTCTCGTCGGCTCGGTCGCTACGTCGAAGCGATTCCGCGGGCAACTCATCGACGCCGTGCAGTCGCTCAAGGTCGGCACCCCCGAACACCTCGAGACCCAAATGGGGCCCGTCATCACGGCGCCGTCGGGCAAGCTGTTGCGCGGGCTCACGACCCTCGGCGAGGGTGAGCGGTGGCTGATCGAGCCGCAGCCCGTCACCAGCGACAGCCCACTCGCGCTCGACCGCGATGGCAATCACCGACTCTGGAGCCCAGGCGTGCGCGAGGGCGTACAGCGCGGCAGCGAGTACCACCTCACCGAGTACTTCGGCCCGATCCTCGGCATCATGACCGCGGCGACCCTCGACGAGGCGATCGACATGGTCAACGAGATCGACTACGGGCTGACCAGCGGCCTGCACTCGCTCGACCGTGACGAAATCGGCCGGTGGCTTCGCCGCGTTGAGGCCGGCAACGCCTACATCAACCGCGGCATCACCGGCGCGATTGTGCGCCGGCAGCCCTTCGGCGGGTGGAAGAAGTCGGCCATCGGCGCTGGCACCAAGGCGGGCGGTCCGAGTTATCTCCACGGGCTCGTCGACTGGACTGATGCGCCGGTACGCGCGGCTCAGACGGCACCAAGGTCTGCCGCGGCACCCCTGCTCGCCGCCGCAGCGCACGCCGGCATCGAGGGCGCCTCGCTCGACTGGCTGCGGTCTGCGCTCGCGTCTGACGCTCACGCCGTCGAGAGCGAGTTCGGAGTCGCGCGCGACGCCTCGCAGCTCGGGGTTGAGCGCAACCTGCTGCGCTACCTTCCGACCGACGTCGTGG
>JAAZFP010000288.1 GCA_012511645.1 Microbacteriaceae bacterium | reverse complement strand
TGCGGGTCAAGGGCAGCCTTGATCGAGCGCTGCACCGCAAGCGTTGACGCATCGAGCTGCAATGAGAGCTCGTGGTGCTTCACCGCGCCAATGCCGTGCTCGCCGCTAATCGTCCCACCCAGCGCAAGCGCAAGCTTCGTGATGTCGTCAATCACAGCTTCGGCCAGACGATACTCTTCGGGAGTGTCGCCCGCCTCGACAGTGGGGTGCAAGTTTCCATCACCCGCGTGCGCGACGATAGAGATTCGCCGCCCGTGGCGAGCCGCGATCTCATCAATACCTCGAAAGACCGCCGCAAGTTCACTCACGGGCACTCCAACGTCACAGGAGACACGCAACCCCTGTGCGGTCAAGGCAGGGTTCGCAAGTCGACGTGCTTCCAGCAGCTCATCACCGGTCGAGCTGCTCACCTCGACAGCGCCGTGCGTCACACACAATGCGGTGATCTTTGTGGCCTTCTCAACCGCGTCGAGCCCCACCGTCTGCCCAATCAGCACAGCTGCCCCGGGGGTTGGCAGCCCAGACGGCTGAAACGCCTCAATGATTGTCACACTTTGCGCGTCGAGCATCTCGAGCACTTCTGGCTGAACCTCGCCCGACACAATTGCCGTGACCGCGTTACCCGCGTCTTCGATGCTGTCGAAGCTCGCGCGAAACGTGTGCGGTTGACCTGGCGGAATCTGCTTGAGTCGCACCGTTGCAGCGGTGATCACTCCGAGCGTGCCCTCCGACCCCACAAAGAGACTGGTCAGATCAAGCCCCACAACATTCTTTCTGGTTCGTGCCCCGGTACGAATGATCCTTCCGTCGGCAAGCACCACCTCAAGGGCCGCAACAGCGTCACTGGTGACTCCGTGCGCGATGCACCTCAGTCCACCAGCATTTGTCGCGATGTTTCCGCCGACAGTCGAGATGCGAACACTCGCAGGGTCAGGCGGAAAGAATAGCCCGCTTTTGCCGGCGGCGTCATCAAGGTCTGAGGTAATGACCCCTGCCTCCACATCAGCGAGCCGGTTTGCCGCATCAATGTTGAGAATACGATTCATGCGCTCGAGCGAAAGGATCAGCCCTCCCGGGTATGCCACCGCGCCGCCAGAAACCCCGGTGCCTGCGCCTCGAACCGACACCGGAATACGGTGCCCATTTGCCCACGCGAGTGCGCGAGACACATCCTGCGTTGACTGCGCAAGCACCAACGCGAGCGGTGTACCTTCCGGCTCAACCCGCGAGCTATCCCTGGCTGCGTCAGCAAGTTTCGCGGGGTCGACCACTAACGCGTCACCGAACAGCTCACGCAGCTCGGCAACCATTGGTGTTTCACTCATCGGCGAAGACTGCAACGTTGTCCCTTTCCTCTGATCGACATCACTCACGCGTCGTGGTGCATGCACAGGCAAGCGCCGAGGCACGGCGCCCAGAAACTAACGCGGGCGAGTGATGCGGCGACCGATGATCTCTTTCATGATCTCGGTCGTTCCACCAAAGATCGTCGCAACACGAGAATCCATGTAGTCGTGTGCGACCGGGTACTCACGCATGAAGCCATACCCGCCGTGCAACTGCAGCGCGCGCTGAATGACCTTCTGGTGCAGCTCGGTCACCCACCACTTGGCCATAGCCGCGGTTGCCTCATCGAGCGTGTGGGTTGACGCCTCAGCGATGCAGCGATCAATGAAAACCTGGGCGATCTCAATCTCGGTGGCAAGCTCGGCAAGGTAGAAGCGGTTTGCCTGGAAATCAGCGATGCGCTGCCCAAACGCTTGGCGCGTCATGGAGTACTCCAG
>JAAZFP010000287.1 GCA_012511645.1 Microbacteriaceae bacterium | reverse complement strand
GTTCTTGAAGGCCGAGCCACAGAACACGGGGTAGATCTCGTTGTTGACCACAAGCTAGCGAATGCCGCCCTTGATCTCTTCGATCGAGCGCTCTTCGCCGCCGAAGTACTTCTCGAGCAGCGCGTCGTCGGTTTCAGCAACCGTCTCGACGAGTGCAGCGCGGTACTCTTCGGCCTTGGCCTGCAGGTCTGCGGGGATCTCTTGCGTCTCGTAGTTGGCGCCGAGGGTCACGTCGCCCTTTGAGTCACCCTCCCAGACGAATGCCTTCATGGTGAGCAGGTCGACCACGCCGACGAAGTCGTTCTCAGCGCCGATGGGCAGCTGCATGACGAGTGGCTTCGCGCCAAGACGGTTGATGATGGTGTCGACGGTGAAGTAGAAGTCAGCACCCATCTTGTCCATCTTGTTGACGAAGCAGATGCGGGGAACGCCGTACTTGTCGGCCTGACGCCACACGGTCTCAGACTGGGGCTCAACGCCCTCCTTGCCGTCGAACACGGCAACAGCGCCATCGAGCACACGCAGTGAACGCTCCACCTCAACGGTGAAGTCCACGTGGCCGGGGGTGTCAATGATGTTGACCTGGTTGTTGTTCCAGAAGCAGGTCACCGCGGCACTGGTGATCGTGATGCCGCGCTCCTTCTCCTGCTCCATCCAGTCAGTCGTAGCGCCACCGTCGTGGGTCTCACCCAGCTTGTGGTTCACACCCGTGTAGAACAGGATGCGCTCGGTCGTGGTGGTCTTGCCAGCATCGATGTGAGCCATGATGCCGATGTTGCGAACCTTGCTCAGGTCGGTGAGCACGTCTTGTGCCACAGGGGTCTCCTCCGGGTGGGGATTGAAAGTTTGAGTGGTGCGGGCATATGGCCCGCAGGCGAGGCGAGGATCACGGATGGCGATCCTCGCCCGCCTGTGTTGGCGTGACTACCAGCGGTAGTGAGCGAACGCGCGGTTCGACTCAGCCATCTTGTGGGTGTCTTCACGACGCTTCACCGCGGCGCCGAGGCCGTTCGATGCGTCGAGAATCTCATTGGTAAGGCGTTCGGTCATCGAGTTTTCACGACGAGCCTTCGCGTAGCTGGTCAGCCAGCGCAGTGCCAACGTGTTGGCACGGTGCGGCTTCACCTCTACGGGCACCTGGTAGGTGCTACCGCCGACGCGGCGTGAACGAACCTCAAGGGTGGGGCGCACGTTATCGAGCGCCTTCTTGAGCACGGTCACGGCGTCTTGACCTGACTTCTCTGCAACGGTCTCGAGCGCACTGTAGACAATGCGCTCAGCGAGACCCTTCTTGCCATCAACCAGAATCTTGTTGACGAGCTGGCTCACCACTGGTGAACCATATACGGGATCGGCGACGACGGGGCGCTTGGGAGCTGGTCCTTTACGAGGCATTACTTCACCTTCTTTGCACCGTAGCGGCTACGAGCCTGCTGACGGTCTTTGACCGCCTGCGTGTCGAGCGCGCCGCGCACGATCTTGTAGCGAACACCGGGGAGGTCTTTCACACGACCGCCACGCACGAGCACCATCGAGTGCTCCTGGAGGTTGTGGCCCTCACCGGGAATGTACGCGGTTACTTCGGTTCCGTTGGAAAGCTTCACACGAGCGACCTTGCGCATCGCCGAGTTTGGCTTCTTCGGGGTGGTCGTGTACACACGGGTGCACACGCCGCGCTGCTGGGGGTTCGCCTTGAGCGCGGGGGCCTTGGTCTTGGTGACCTTCGGCTTGCGCCCCTTGCGAACCAGCTGCTGAATAGTAGGCACTGATTCTCCTTGTTACTCCTGCACGGTGACAGGAATGCTGCAATGGTTGAGCATTCGCGACCACTCTCGTGATCACAGACCTGCTGCCACGCTGACGCTGTGGCGGGTGCAGGTATGCCGTGGGGGTGTGGACTAGGCCCAGGGACCCTCGGCGATTCCCCCTCCACATATCACAGGCAGAAAACTGCGCATGGTAAACGGCGGCGAAACACACCAAGAATCAACTATACGCGCCGACCGTCACATTTCGCAACGTGTGGGAGGGTCACAATTGACCGCACAGGATCGAGCTTTCGGGAGACCCGATCAGCCCGCGTTCAGTCGGCACACCTCCAGCACGCCGAGCACCGCGCTGCCATAGCGCTCAAGCTTCGCCTGGCCGATGCCAGACACGGCGAGGAGTTCCTCGTCGGTGTTCGGCAACTGCACGGCGAGCGCCCGCAGCGTCGCATCACCGAACACGACATAGGGCGGCACTGCTTGCTCGCGGGCTTCGCCGAGCCGCCACTCGCGAAGCTGCTCAAAGACCTCACGCTGCGCGTCGGTCAAATCTTCGGCTGCGGCTGCACGGCTGCGAGCGACGGCCTGCCCTCGGCCCGAGCCCGAGCGAGACACCACCTCTTCACGCATCTGCACGGCCTGCTCTCCTGCGAGCACGGGCTTTGCGCGCTCGGTCGGCACCAACACACCCCACTCGCCCTGCGCGTCGAGCACACCCGTCGCCAAGAGGTGCCTGGCAACACTGCGCCACTGCGTTGCCGAGAGGTCAGCACCGATGCCCCACGTCGACAGCTCGTCGAGCCGCAGGTCTTGCGCTCGCTGCGATGTCACACCGCGCAGCACATCAATGTGCTGCCCTGCGGCAAAGGTGCGACCGCGCTCTTTCCCGATGCGCAACACGGTCGACAACAGCTTCTGCGCCGGAATCGTCGCATCCCAGAGCCTTGGCGGGTCGAGACAGACATCGCAGTTGCCGCAGGAGCCCGAGTGCTCCTCACCAAAGTACTGCAACAAGAACTGGCGTCGGCATCCGGTCGTCTCGCACAGCTGCAGCATGTGCGAGAGATGCCCCAGTTGATTTCGCTTCGTCGCGGGATCGCCATCGCCACTCTCAATCAGCTGCCGTTGCTGCACCACATCGGCGAGCCCATAGGCCATCCACGCCTCAGCGGGCGCGCCGTCACGACCGGCGCGGCCAGTTTCTTGGTAGTAGCCCTCGACCGATTTCGGCAGATCAATGTGGGCGACAAACCGCACATCGGGTTTGTCGATGCCCATACCGAATGCGATCGTCGCCACCACGACGACACCGTCCTCACGCAAGAATCGAGTTTGAGCCTCAAGCCGCTCTGAAGCAGGCAAACCGGCATGGTAGGCCACTGCGTCAACGCCGGCATCTCTCAGCCAGGCCGCCGCTTGCTCCACCTTGCGGCGGCTCAGCGCATACACAATGCCAGCCTCACCCGCGTGCCCATCCCGCACAAACGACACCAGCTGCTGACGCACCGTGCCCTTTGGAACAATCCGGTAGCGGATGTTCGACCGGTCAAAGCTCGAAACAAAGTGACGCGCGCCCTCGAGGTGCAACCGTTCGGTGATCTCACGGTGGGTCGCGGGGGTCGCGGTCGCCGTAAGCGCGATGCGCGGCACCTCGGGCCAGGTCTCAGCAAGTGCGCCAAGACGCAGGTAATCGGGTCGAAAATCGTGCCCCCACTGCGACACACAGTGGGCCTCATCGATAGCGAACAGGGAGACGCTGCCCCGCTGCAGCCACTCCACCGTTCCCGGTGCGGCAAGCCGTTCTGGCGCGAGATAGAGC
>JAAZFP010000286.1 GCA_012511645.1 Microbacteriaceae bacterium | reverse complement strand
TCTGCTGCGCTCAAACCAAAGAGGTACTCATCCATTGCGGCATCGTCGAGGCACACCACCGGCGTCGATGAGCCGACACCGCGCGGGTCCCACCCGACAATGTCAAAGTGCTGCTGCAACGGCTCGCCAACCGCAGAGTCAATGCTCTGCGCCACATAATCAACGCCCGAGGCACCGGGGCCGCCGGGGTTCACGAAGATGGTGCCCTGCGAGGTTCCGCTGAGCGCTGGCTGCTTTACCAGAGCCAAGTGAATGCGCTCACCCTCGGCATCGTCCCAGTCAAGCGGGGCCTGCACCACCGCACACTGCATGGTTGCACCGCACGCTTGCCAATTGGCGATCTGCGCGCCGAAATCGGTGCCGTCAACTTCTGAGGGTGTCGGTGCGGAAGGTGTCGTGAACTGTCCAATCAGACCAAACAGTGGCGCACACCCACTCATCACGAGCACTGCGGCAAGCCCTGCGGCAAGCAGCGCTGGCCACCGGCGTTTGCGGCGCGGCGCGGCGTCTTCACCGGGCCCAGCACTCACCAGCTCGAGCGGGAGCGCACCATCGGGAGTGTGCGGCTGAGTCATCGTGTCGCCTCTCGAGTGGGGTGGTGCGCGTTCTGCGCCGCGAGACTCGCCATGAGCGCCTCAAGCACAAGACCGGGGGTGACGCCGCGTGCGAGGCGATCTCGGGCGACCTCGATTGAGTCCACCGCGTCAAGCGCGCGCTCCGCACCCCAGCGCCCGGCGAGTTCGGCGATGCGCGACTCGTGCTCGGCGTTGATGAGGCTCAGCTCAGCGCTGAGAGCACTGAGCATCACATCGCGGTACAGCGAGAGCAGGTCGGTGAAAATGCGGTCGATGCCATCGCGCAGACTTCGAGTGGCCCGGCGCTTTTGATCCTCTTCGAGCGCCCTTATCTGGGATCGCAGCTGCGGTGGGATCGTGGCGCCCGGAGCGAGGCCCATATCGCGCATCGCGTTCGCTCGCTCACGCTCGTCGAGTCGCTCGGTCAACGCATCGGCATCGTCTTTGGCGACCTTCAGCAGCTCTGCCGCGGCGCGCATGGCATCACTCAGGGTCGTCACGCTGAGCGCAAGCGTGACGGTGCGGTCGCGTCTGGCGAGGGCCTCGGGCTCAGTGGCGAGACGCCTCGCCATACCGATATGGCTCTGGGCGAGTCTTGCGGCTCGCTCAGCAATGACAGGGTCGGCGCCATCACGCTCGTGCAACAAGGCCGCGATCTCGGCGGCGTCTGGGGTGATGAGCCGCAGCGACCTTGTGCGGGAAGGAATCGTCGGCAGCAGGTCTGCCTCGCTTGGTGCGCACAGCACCCAGATCGTGCGCTCGGGCGGCTCTTCAAGCGCCTTGAGCAACACGTTTGAGGTGCGCTCGGGCATGCGATCCGCGTCTTCGATGACGATCACCCGGTGCCTGCCCTCGGCTGGCGCGAAGTGGGCGGTCGAGACAATATCGCGCACATCGTCGATGCCGATGAGCACCTTCTGCGTGGTGAGCACCGCCACATCGGGGTGAGTGCGCGCACGCACCTGGCCGAACACCATTTCACGATCGCTCGGATCGCGTGCGATCAATGCGGCGGCGAATCGCAGCGCGAGGTTCGACCGCCCCGACCCCGGAGGGCCGGTGATCAGCCAGGCGTGGGCGAGCTCGCGCTCACCACCCGGCCGCGCGGCGTGCTCAAGTGCCTGCACTGCGTCGCGCTGCCCGACGATCTCGCTCCAATAGGTCACGAGCTAAGCGTATCGGGCAGCGCTGACACGGGTGTGCTGAGGTGATTTACACGTACGATTCGTTGCGTTCGGCACGCTCGATGAGCGACTGCGGCGGCGCAAACCGACTGCCATAGCTGGCCTCGAGCTCGCGTGCGCGTGCCAAGAATCCGGCGAGGCCCCCCTCATACTGGTTGGCGTACTGCAGCACGCCACCAGTCCACATCGGGTAGCCGATGCCGAAGATTGACCCGATATTGGCGTCTTCGACGCTGGTGAGCACACGCTCGTCGTAGCAGCGAATCGAATCGAGCGCCTCAGCGAACAGCATGCGCTCTTGCATGTCGATGAATGGAATCTCCGTGCTGCCATTGCCAAAGAGCTCGGTGAGCCCGGGCCAGAGCCCCGCGCGGCGCCCATTCTCGTCGTAGTCGTAGAAGCCCTTGCCAGCCTTACGGCCGATGCGGCCAAGTTCGACGAGCTTGTCGCGTGCGGCTTCGCTCGAGTGCGCTTCCCAGGTGCCGCCTTCGGCAAGCACCGCAGCACGAGTCTCGTCGCGGATCTTCTTGTCGAGCGACAGGGTGAGCTCATCGGTCAGCTGCAGTGGGCCTGCGGGATACCCCGCCTGCAGCGCGGCCTGCTCAATGCTTGACGCCGCAACGCCCTCGGCGAGCATCGCGATGGCCTCATCTGCAAACCGACCAATCACCCGCGAGGTGAAGAAGCCGCGCGAATCATTGACGACAATCGGGGTCTTGCCTATAGCGATCACATAGTCGAAGACCTTCGCGAGCACCTCGTCGCCCGTCTGCTCGCCGCGAATGATCTCGACAAGCTTCATCTTGTCCACGGGAGAGAAGAAGTGAATGCCAATGAAGTCGCGCTGACGCTGCACGCCCTCGGCAAGCAGCGTGATGGGCAGGGTCGAGGAGTTCGAGCCCAGCACCGCATGGTGTGTGACCACCTACTCAAGTTCGGCAAACACCGCCTTCTTGCCGTCAGGCCGCTCAAACACCGCCTCAATCACAAAATCGACGCCGGCAAAGTCATCGTACGACCCCGTGGGAGTGATGCGCGCCAGCAACGCTGCCGAAGCGGTCTCGGTGGTGCGGCCGCGCGACTGCGCCTTCTCTTCGAGGCCACGGCTGTAGTCTTTGCCGCGTTCTGCCGCATCAACCGTCACATCTTTCAGCACGACATTGATCCCGGCCTTCGCGGTGACGTAGGCGATGGCTGCGCCCATCATGCCGGCACCGACGATGCCAACCTTCGTCGGCCGCGACGGTGCGAAGCCCTCGGGGCGCGATGCCCCCTTCGAGATCGCGGTGAGGTCAAAGAACATCGCCTTGATCATGTTCTTCGCAACCTGCCCATTGGCAAGCTCAATGAAGTAGCGCGTCTCAATCGCTGAGGCGGTGTCGAAGTCGACATATGCTCCCTCGACCGCGGCGGCGAGCGCGGCCCGCGGCGCGGGCATCGGAGCGCCCTTGGTCTGTTTGCGCAGGGTTGAGGCCATCGCCGGCAGCATCGACGCAACTGCGGGAGAGGTCGGCCCGCCGCCGGGCATCTTGAAGCCCTTCACATCCCATGGCTTCACCGGTTGCGGGTTGGCGGCGATCCACGCTCGGGCTGCGGCGTCAAGTTCGTCGACCGAGGCAACCACCTCGTCAATGAGGCCAACTTCAAGCGCCCCCTGCACCGAGTACCGGGTCGCAGGCAAGATCACTTCGGTGAGTGCCTTCTGCAGGCCGAGCATGCGCACCGTGCGGGTGATGCCACCGCCGCCTGGCAGCAGACCGAGGCCAACTTCGGGCAGACCAATGCGGCTGCCGCGCACGTCGGCTGCGACTCGGTAGTGCGCGGCGAGCGCGAGTTCGAGGCCGCCGCCGAGTGCCGCACCATTCATCGCCGCAACGACGGGCTTTCCGAGGGTTTCGAGGCGGCGCATGTCGCCCTTCAGCGCGTTGACGCCAGCGGCGTTCTTCGCCGAGTCATCGACGGTGTATCGGCGAATTGCTTCGAGATCACCGCCAGCAAAGAACGTCTTCTTAGCCGAGGCGAGGATCACGCCGGTGACCGCGTCACCCTCGTCGACGATGCGATTTACGGCTTCGTGCAGCGAGCGCTCGAAGAGCTCGTTCATCACATTGACCGAGCCATTCGGGTCGTCAATGGTGAGGGTGACGATGCCGTCGGCATCGCGATCGTAGCGAATCGCGCTCTGGGCGCCCGTGTCAGTGCTGAGTGTCATCTGTCTGTCTCCTTCAGGCTGTTCGCTAGACGCGCTCGATAATGGTGGCGATGCCCATGCCAGCACCGATGCACAGGGTGGCAAGTCCCCGCTTCAGGTCGCGGCGCTCGAGTTCATCGAGCAGGGTACCGAGGATCATGCCGCCGGTCGCGCCGAGTGGGTGGCCCAGGGCGATCGCGCCACCGTTGACGTTGACCTTGTCGTCGGGAATACCGAGGTCTTTCTGCCACTTCATGACAACAGCGGCGAAGGCCTCATTCAGCTCGAACAGGTCGATATCGTCGACAGTGAGCCCCGCACGCTCGAGCGCCTTCTCGGTTGCCGGGGTGGGGCCCGTGAGCATGATGGTGGGCTCTGAGCCGATGACCGCGGTGGCGACAATGCGTGCGCGAGGTGTCAGGCCCGCCTGGTCACCCGCGGCCTTCGAACCGATGAGCAGCAGGGACGCGCCGTCGACAATGCCCGAGGAGTTGCCGGGGCCGTGCACATGGTTGATCTTCTCAACCCAGTGGTACTTCTGAAGTGCGACGGCGTCAAAGCCAGCCTGCTCGCCCATCCCAACAAAACTGGCAGGGAGCGTTCCGAGCGACTCCACGGTAGAACCCGGGCGACGGTGCTCGTCATTATCGAGCAGCACGACACCGTTCTGGTCGCGCACGGGCACGATCGACTGCCCGAAGCGGCCCTCGCTCCACGCTACCTCGGCGCGCTCCTGCGAACGCACCGCGTATGCGTCGACGTCCTCGCGACTGAAACCCTCGATTGTGGCGATGAGGTCAGCGCCGATGCCCTGTGGCACGAAGTAGGTGTCCCACGCGGTCG
>JAAZFP010000285.1 GCA_012511645.1 Microbacteriaceae bacterium | reverse complement strand
GCGCAGCGGGGCTTCGGTCTGCCAGCTCTTGGCGCTGATTTCGGTGCCGCGGGGGGCGCGGACGGGGCGTGCTCCGGTAAGTGCCATGGTGAGGCCTTTCATTCGGCGGTGGTGACTGCGACGTATTTGATCCCATCTCACCGCGCCGCGCATCGCGAAACAATCTCCTCCAACCCGGTCATGTCTGGGATGCCAGACTTCGCAGGCGCGCTGTGCGCCAGAGAAGCAGCCAACATCAAGCACCACCCGAAGCAGCGCACCGAGAGCTTTCACGCGCGCCTCGACGCCACATTGCGGGCCATCGGTAGAATTTTCGACAACTCCCCCATCTGACGAGAGGAATGCCGTGAAGGGCTTCAGAGAATTCATCATGCGCGGCAATGTCATCGAGCTTGCCGTTGCCGTCATCATTGGCGCCGCGTTTACCTCGATTGTGAACTCCCTCGTCGATGGCATCTTCAACCCGATCATTGCCGCGATTTTCAACGCCGATGAGATCAACAAGGCCGTTTGGCAGATCGGCCCCGTCTCGCTCGGTGTCGGTGCGGTGCTCGGCGCCGTGATCAACTTTGTGCTCATCGCCGCGGTCGTGTACTTCGCAATCATTCTGCCGATGAACAAACTCAACGAGGCGATGTATGTGCGCAAGCACGGCCACACCCCCGATGAAGAAGAGGCAGAGGTCTCCGAGACCGATCTGCTCACCGAGATTCGCGATCTGCTCGCCGCTCGCGAGACAGGCGCAGCGCATGCGGGCACGATTGAGACCCCCGCAGCAGCTGAGGCCTCACCGAGCAAGCCTGCGACCGGCGCACACGGCGCATAAAGCGCGCGTGCCCAAGATTCACGTCAGCGCCGTCGTCATGCACGACGGCGAGGGGCGCGTGTTGCACGTGCGCAAGCGCGGCACCGCGACCCTGATGCTGCCGGGCGGCAAACCCGAACCAGGCGAAACCGCAGCTGAGACCGCGGCGCGCGAGTTCACCGAAGAACTCGGCGTCGCAATGGATCCCGCGCAGCTCACCTTTCTCGGAGAGTTTCGTGCTGCAGCCGCAAACGAGGCCGGCTTCGACGTGGTTGCGCAGGTGTTCACTCACCCGTTTCTCGACGGCGTCACCGCACAAGCTGAGATTGACGTGGTCGAGTGGGTGCACCCGAGTGATCAACGGTCAGACATGGCGCCGCTCAACACGGAGCACATCTTTCCCCGGTTGCTCGGCCGCACATAGCTGCTCACTCATCAGCCAAGATCAGCGCACCGTCGAGGCAGCACATGTATGCAAAGCCAACGCGCCGACACGATGCTTCATGTCGGCGCGTTGCTCATGCACTGCGTGTTAGTTCGCGTGCCGCGCGTCGTCTCGCTCGCTGTGCCACTGCTCGTTGAGCGCGAGCAGCACCGCAAAGGTGGCCCACAGCATCGCGAGCGGCATTGCCGTGTCTTTGCCGTTCCAGCTGCTTGACTGCCACATAGCGAACCACTCAGAACCGATCACGATGAAGCCGATGAACCAGATGATGAGGCCCATCGCATACGCTGCGTAGCCCCACACCCTGGCCCGGTCGTACTCGGCCGAGCTTGCGTTGCGTCGCAGAAACAGCTTCACCCCACCGATCAGGCCGAGCGCCGCAAACACTGCTTCTGCCAGGATGATGCCGATGTAGCCAACCGTCCACACCCACGGGGCGGTGATGGCGCGCCACATCAGCGCGTTGCCCTCAAAGGTCGTGTCCATCGAGAGCACATGCTTCACGAACTGGTAGTTCGAGTCGTAGTCCATGAGGTTGCCCATGAGCACGAACAGCCCATAGAGTCCGGCGGCAAACACGGTGAACGCCTGCAAGAGGCGAAGTGGGTGCTTCATTTCTTTCCCTTTCGCGAAAACACCAGGTCAAGCCGGGGC
>JAAZFP010000284.1 GCA_012511645.1 Microbacteriaceae bacterium | reverse complement strand
CTGAGAAATCCCACGCGCCATATATGCCGAGATGCACGCGCAACCAGTCACGCTCTTCAAACTCGAGAAACATCTGTTTACCGACCGCGCGTGCGTCAGTCATTTCGCGGCCGGTCAGCATCTCTGCACCCTCGGCGAAGCGGCCCTGAGGGCTCGACACCGCGGGTTTCGTTCCCACAAAATTGACGCCGAACTGCCGCGCAATTCGGTGAACGCTGTGCCCCTCAGGCATTACAGGCTGTCCACCTGCTTGCCTGCGATTGCGCTGGTCTGCTCAAACTCACCGAGCTGCGCGATGCGACGCACATGGCGCTCATCACCCGAGAACGGAGTCTGCAAGAACAGCTCAATGAAGCGAATCGCCTCATCCACCGTGTGCTGGCGGGCACCGATTGAGATGACGTTGGCATTGTTGTGCTCACGCGCGAGCGTCGCGGTCGACTCGTTCCACACGAGGGCCGCACGAATGCCCGCGACCTTGTTCGCGGCCATCTGCTCGCCGTTGCCTGAACCACCGAACACGACGCCAAAAGCCTCGACCCCATCACGCTCATCGCGAGCAACACCGAGCGCGGCGTTGATGCAGAACGATGGATAGTCGTCGAGCGCGTCATACTCTTCTGGGCCGTGGTCAATCACCTCATAGCCTTGATCGCGCAGGTGCTGCTGCAGGTGCTGGCTGAATTCAAGGCCAGCATGGTCGGTTGCGATGTGAATGCGCATGTACGTCTTTCTGTGGCGTGAAATCGGGGCTGCTAGAGGTGTGCGATTCGACTCAGAACTGAGGACCGACGGTGCGGCCGCGCTTCAGTTCGTAAAAGCCGGGCACGCTCGCTGCGGCAACGATGCCATCCCACAGCTGCAGTGCAGTCTCACCGGTTGGGGCCGGGGTGACCACGGGGCCGAAGAAGGCGACGCCGTTCACCGAGATCACGGGCACGCCCACATCGGGGCCGGCGATCTCGAGCGCGTGCGTCGTGTTCGCGCGCAGCACCGCGTCAAGATCGGTGTTCGCGGCGGCAACGGCAGCGGCCTCTGTGAAGTCGGCTGGCAACGCCTCAGCAACAGCGTCGTTCACGAGCGCCTCGTAGTCTTTGCGGCCCTCGGGGTGCAGGCGCGTGCCGAGCGCGGTGTAGAGCGCGGCGACGGCCTGGTTGCCGAGCTGCTCTTCGGCGGCAACCGCGATGCGGCCCATGCGCAGGCTCTGCTCGAACGCTTCGCGGTGCGACTTCATGTAGTCAGCCTCGGGGTCGGAGTTTTCGTTGATGATGGCGAGGCTGACGGGGTGCCACGCGACCTCAAAGCCTCGAACCTCGGCGACCTCACTGATCCAGCGGCTGGTCATCCAGCACCAGGGGCAAATCGGGTCGAACCAGAACTCTACTTGTGGTGCACTGCTCATGGTTTCGAGTCTATCGCTCAGCCGACAGCAATAGGCTGGTACTCCACGCAGTCAGCGACGCGATGAGCAACACAGTCAGAGACGCAGCCAGCGAGACAGGGGTTACGGTGCCAGGAACAAATCTCACCAGGGTCGAAGCGCAAGAGCGCGCAGCCGTCGTCAAGACGCAGCGTTATGAGATAACTCTCGATTTGACCCAGGGCGCCGAGCAGTTTGGTGCGACCACCACCGTGCACTTTTCGGGTACCCCAGGCGCCGACACCTTCATTGATCTGATCGCTGACGAGGTTCACGAAGTCACCCTGAACGGCCACTCGCTTGATCCTGCCGAGGTCTTCGCCGACTCCCGAGTGACCCTCCCCTCGCTCGAGGCTGAGAACACGCTCACCATCGTGAGCGACCAGCGGTACATGAACACGGGCGAGGGTCTGCATCGGTTCCAGGATCCTGCTGACGGCGAGGTCTATCTCTACTCGCAGTTCGAGGTCCCAGATTCACGCCGCATGTTCGCTGTGTTCGAGCAGCCGGATCTGAAGGCAACGTTCGAATTCACGGTGATCGCGCCGAGTCGCTGGCAGGTCGTCAGCAACCAGCCCACACCAGAGTCTGAGCCGCGAGGCGCCGTCGAGAACGCACTTGGTGCCGGTGTGTCCGAAGAGGTGTCGGTGTGGCGCTTCGAGCCGACCCCCATCATGTCGAGCTACATCACGGCGCTCAT
>JAAZFP010000283.1 GCA_012511645.1 Microbacteriaceae bacterium | reverse complement strand
CTGCGCCTGCACGAGCACGTCGAGGGCCGACACTGCCTCGTCGAGCACGAGAATCTCAGGCTTCAGTGCGAGCCCGCGGGCAACCGCGACACGCTGGCGCTGACCGCCAGACAGTTCGTTCGGGTACCGCGTTGCCAATTCGCGCGGCAGCGCAACTTGGTCAAGCAACTCGAGCACGCGAGCGCGGCGGCTTGCACGGTCGCCCACCTTGTGCAGGTTGAGCGGTTCAGCGATCGTGTTGCCGATGTTGACGAGCGGGTCAAGCGACCCATACGGGTCTTGGAACACCGGCTGCAACTCACTGCGCAGGTCGAAAAGCTCTCGGGCGCCCATTTTCGAGGTGTCTTTTCCATCGATACGGATGGTGCCAGAGGTGGGCTCTTCGAGCTGCAGCACCATCTTCGCAATCGTCGATTTGCCCGAGCCCGACTCGCCCACGAGAGCCATGGTCTCACCGCGGTGAATCACAAAGTTCGCGTCGTCCACGGCAATCAGATCTTCGTGCCCGAAGTTGCCCTTGCGCAGCTTATACACCTTGGTGAGGTGTTCGACTTCGACCACGGGTGCGCGCTGTTCAGCAGCCTCCGCAGCACCCTCGGCCTCACGCTCTTCGGCAATCGCCGCAAGGTCGAAGGTTTCCGTGGGCGCGGGCGGCAGGTCTGCGCCGCTGCCGATGCGACGCGACGCGAGGCTCGGTGCTGCCGAGACCAGTCGCTTCGTGTAGGGGTGCTGAGGCCGCTGCAGAATCTCACGACTCGGCCCAGACTCAACAATGTTGCCCTGGTACATGACGATGAGCTTCTCAGCGCGCTCTGCGGCGAGGCCGAGGTCGTGGGTAATGAACACGACGGCGGTGCCCAACTCCTGTGTGCGCTCGGCGAGGTGATCAAGCACGACCCGCTGCACGGTCACATCGAGTGCCGAGGTCGGCTCATCGGCGATCAGCAGCGCCGGATCGGCCGAGAGGCCACTGCCGATGAGTGCGCGCTGCTTCATACCGCCAGAGAATTGGTGCGGGTACTGCTTCATGCGCTTCTCGGCGTCTTTGAGGCCCGCCTGTTCGCGCACCTCGATGGCGCGCTTGCGCACCGCGGTCTTGCCGCTCGCAAGCCCGTTCGCACGAATCGCTTCTTCGACCTGGAAGCCGACCGACCACACAGGGTTCAGGTTCGACATCGGGTCTTGTGGCACAAGACCGATCTCGCGCCCGCGAATCGACTCCATCTCGCCGCGCTTGATGCCGACAAGTTCGCGGCCCTGCCAGGTGATCGACCCGTCAGTGATCGTGCCGGTGCCAGGCAGCAGGTTCATGACCGCGTGCATCGTGGTCGACTTGCCTGAGCCAGACTCCCCCACAATGGCAACGGTTTCGCCCGGGTAGACATCGAAGCTGACTCCGTGCACGACCTCGTTGAGCTTTTTGTCAACCCGGAATGCGACCTTCAGGTCACGCACGCTGAGGATCGGTTCGTTGAATGACGCTGTCGTCATCTCTGTTGCGGTGTTCACGTCTTGCGCTGTGCCGTTCTCTTCGCTCATCGACGGGCCCTCGCCTTCGGGTCAAGCGCATCGCGCACGACTTCACCGAGCAGAATGAACCCAAGCACGGTGACCGCAAGCGCAATCGACGGCCAAATCAGCGGCATCGGGTCGGTGCGCAGCGAGAGCTGGGCCGCACTAATATCGTTGCCCCAGCTGATGAACTGCCCCGGGGGCAAACCAACACCCAAGAACGAGAGTGTTGCCTCAGCGACGATCGCTGACGACAGCGACAGCGTGGTCACGACGATGGTCGGTGCGATCGAGTTTGGCAGCACATGGCGCATCAGTGTGTTCAACTGTGACTGCCCCAACGACTTCGATGCCATCACAAAATCAGCGTTCTTCACTCGCAGGATCTCGCTTCGCATGATGCGCGCGGTGATGGGCCACGAGAACCCACCGATCGCAAAGGCAATGACGAGCGGATTGCGGTAGTCAGCCAGCACGCTCATCACCACAACGGCCGCGAGGATGTTGGGAATCGAGAAGAAGATGTCACCGATGCGCGAAAGCACGGTGTCAACGAAACCTCCGAAGTAGCCGGCGAGCGCCCCCATGATCGACCCAAACACAAAGGTGATCATGATCACGATGAAGCCGACCGAGACCGACGTGGGCGTGCCATAGATGAGACGAGAGTACACGTCACAGCCCTGCATGTTGTAGCCGAGCGGGTGCCCGGGCTCGGGAGCCGCGTTGGAGAACTTCAGCGCGCACGCACGAGGATCAACCTGTGTGAAGAGCGTCGGAAAGAAGGAGACGAGCAACACAAGCAGAATACTCGCTGCTGAGATCCAGAACATGGGGCGTACCCGCATATCTCGCCAGGCATCTCGCCACAGGCTCGACTTCTTCTCAGCGATGCGCACCGCATCAACCGCGGCAACGGGGGTCTCGTCAAACGGAGCAACGAAGTGCTCGGGAGTGGGGTTCTGTGGCTTAGACATAGCGGATCCTCGGATCAAGCGCGGCGTACAGCAAGTCGACGACCAGGTTGACGCCCAGGTAGATGAGCACCATCACGGTCACGAATGAGACGACCGTGGCGTTCTCACCACGCAGAATGGCGTTAAAGAGCACGTTGCCCACACCGGGCACGTTGAAGATGCCCTCGGTCACGACCGCGCCCACCATCAGGGTGCCGAAGTCGGTCGCGGTATTGGTGATGGTCGGAATCAGAGAGTTGCGCAGCACGTGCACGGGAATAACGCGTCGTCGCGGCAAACCCTTCGCGTAGGCGGTGCGCACAAAATCTTGATTAAGGGTGTCAATCACTGACGCACGGGTGAGCCGCATGCTCGTCGCGTAGAGGCTGAAACCAAGCACTAGGCCAGGCAAGATCAACTCGTTCAGTGGCGCACCACCGCTGACGGTTGGCCTGAACCAGCCCAGCTGCAATCCAAAGAAGTATTGAGCGACAAACGCGACCACGAAGATCGGGATACTGAGGAATAGCAGACCAATGATCAGGTTGATGTTGTCGAACCAGCTGCCCTTGCGAATGCCTGAGTACAGGCCGATGATCACAGCAAGGATCAGCTCGAAGACGATCGCGATGATGGCGAGCTTAATCGTGACCGGGAAGGTGCGCGCAAGAATCGCGCTGACCGGCTCACCCGAGAAGCTCATGCCGAAGTCGCCGACGAAGATGCCCTTGAGGTACAGCAGGTACTGCACGAAGAACGGCTTGTCGAGGTTGTATTGTTCTCGAAGCTTCTCGAGCACCGCCTCGCTTGGCACTTTGTCGCCGAACATGGCAGCGACGGGGTCGCCGGGCATGGCGAAGACCATCCAATAAATGAGGAAGGTGGTGCCCAGCAATACGGGCACGACTTGTAGAACACGGAGGAGGATGTATCTCAGCATGTTGCGCTGCTCCCCCACTCAAAGTAAACGTGCATGGTGAGTATTCTCTCGCAGATGTGGCGCGAAGGGTATGTCTCCCCTGAAGTGAGGCACGCGAAACAGGATAATTTCGACTGAGCCCCTGATGGGATCCCTGAACGGGATGAGGCCCCGGGCGTCAACACCCGGGGCCTCACTGAGCGTCGTTAGTTCTTGACGATCTCGTAGAAGATCGGCACAGAGTTCCAACCGAACGCCACGTTGCTCAGCGATTCGTTGTACGCACCAGTCGTTGCCTGGTTCCACAGCGGAATCGAGGGCAGCTCGGCCAGGAGGATCTCCTGCGCGGCCTGCAGCGCTGCAACCTGCTCGTCACGGTCGCCCGTGCGGCTTGCGGTCTCGAGCAGGGCGTCGAACTCAGCGTTCGAGTAGAAGCCGTGGGTCGAGCTTGCGCCAGTCGCGTAGAGCGGTGCGAGGAAGTTGTACATACCCGGGTAGTCGGCCTGCCAACCCGCGTGGAACGGGACACCCACAACGTCGAGCTCGCGGTCCTCGAGGAATGCTGCGAAGGTCGGGTAGAGCTTGGGCTCAACCGTGATACCCAGGGTGTTCATCCACTGGTTCGCGAGCGCTTCGATCCACACGCCGGGCGGGCCGTCACCGTTGGTTGCGAGGGGCAGGGTGCCCTCCCACGGTGAGATTGCGTCAGCCTGAGCCCAGAGTTCCTGTGCCTTCTCAGGATCGAACTCGAGCACGTCAACGCCCTCAAGGTTGTCGTTGTAGCCATCAACTGCCGACGAGCTGAAGTCGCGCGAAGGCAGGTTGGTGCCCTTGAAGATGACCTCGGTGATCTCTTCGCGGTCAGTTGCGAGTGAAAGCGCCTGACGACGCAGGATGCCTTCTTCGTCGATTGCGAAGTGAGGCAGGTTCTGCGAGATAGTGAGGGTGGTGAGCAGCATACCGGTCTGGTTCACTGCGCGGTCACCGAAATCGTCAACGAAGGTCGACAGTGCTGACTCAGGGATCTGGTCGATGATGTCGAGGTTGCCGGCCTGCACGTCGGTGTAGGCAGCGTCGAGCGATGCGTACATGATGACGGTCAGGCCGTCATTCTGTGCCTCGCGGGGACCGACGTAGGTGTCGCTCTTGACCATCTTGATCTCAACGTCGTGCTTCCAAGCGTCAGCACCGTCGAGCACGTATGAACCGTTGCCGATCGGGCTCTGGCCGAAGGCTTCCATGTCTTCGAACGCCACGTCAGGCAGCGGGTAGAACGACGAGTAGCCAAGGCGATCCGGGAAGTCGGGGGTTGCCTCAACGGTGAAGGTGTAGTCGTCAACAATGGTGAGGCCCTCAAGCGACTCCACTGGTTCAGCATCGCTCCAGCCCTTGATCGGGTAGAAGAAGTACTGGTTGCCCATCGCGTTGTCGATGTTGGCCGAGTAGTTCCACGCATCAACAAAGTTGTGCGCCTGAACAGGCGTGCCATCGCTGAACACGGCATCTTCGCGAAGCTTGATGGTCCAGACGGTGCGGTCTTCGTTGGGCTCGATCGACTCTGCGACCGCCATGTGCGAGGTGCCCTCGGCATCGTAGTAGGTCAGGCCCTCGAAGAGTGCGTCGACAACCTTGCCGCCGCCAACCTCGGTGGTGTCGGCAGGGATAAGGCCCTTTTGGGGCTCGGTGCCGTTCACCGTGATGATTCCGCCAGTCGCTGCTGCGCCGTCACCCGAGCCGCTGTCGCCCGAAGCGCAGCCGGCGAGAGCCAGGGAGCCCGCGGTGGCCAGGGCGAGAACGCCCAGTCCGATCCGTGATGTTTTCACTGATCTTCCTCCTAGTTTGTTTCGCTTCCACGCGCGAGGGATACACACGTCGAAGTGCGAAATCGAAAATAACCGTCCCAGCTTAGTCTGATGAACCCGTCCCGACATAAACCGCTGGAGAAAGGCGTGAACGCCACCGGAGGCAGCATCTATCACGCTCAGACCCAGTGATTTATCGAGCAGGTGCATCGTCACGATGGCCTGTCACCACAGCAACACACCAATGAGTTGGGAACTCTTCCAGCGTAACTATCGACTCACTCCCGCCACCTCAGCAGACGCTGAGAGTGACCAAATCGTGAGGAACGGCAACTATCCGGCGAGGGTGCCTCGCCATGCCTCGCGACGCTCGGCCTGCTCGATCGGATCAGGCACGGGCAGGGACGCCAGCAGTCGCTGTGTGTACGGGTTCTGCGGGTGGCCAAGCACCTCTTCGCTGGTGCCCGTCTCAACCAGGTCACCGTGCAGCAGCACCCCGACTCGGTCAGCGAGCGTGTCGACCACTGCGAGGTCGTGGGTGATGAACAGCGACGCAAAGCCAAGCTCACGCTGCAACTCGGCGAAGAGTTCGAGCACGCGCGCCTGCACCGACACATCGAGCGCACTGGTTGGCTCGTCGGCTATGAGCAGCTTCGGATCGAGCGCGAGCGACCGCGCCAGCGAGGCTCGCTGACGCTGCCCACCCGACAGCTCGTGCGGGTACCGGTCACCGTATGCCGATGGCAGCTGCACTGCTTCGAGCAATTCATTGACCCGAGCCCTGGCACGCGCCGCATCACGAGCGACGCCGTGCACCACCATCGGCTCAGCCACGCACTCGGCGATGGTGAAGCGAGGGTTAAAGCTCGTCGCAGGGTCTTGGAACACAAACCCAATATCCCGGCGAACTGGGCGGAATTGGCGTTCTTTATAGCCATTCATCTCGACACCGAGCACCTGCAGCGAACCGCCGGTGACCGCAGTGAGACCCGCGATTGCACGCCCGATGGTCGACTTGCCAGACCCCGACTCACCGACGAGCCCGAGCACCTCGCCAGGCCCAAACTCAAAATCGATGCCCTTGACCGCTTTGAACGGAGGAGTGCCGAGGCGGCCCGGATACTCAATCTCAAGCCCGCGCGCCTGCACGAGCGGTGTAGCCACGGGCTCCATCGCGCGCTGCATGGCGCGCTCCCTGGCGCGCACGCGGCCCTCGCCGCCAAGCTTCGGCACCGCAGCGAGCAGATCACGCGTGTACTGTTCACGCGGTTCAGCAAACAGCTGCTGCACGGGAGCTCGCTCGACCACCTTGCCCTGGAACATCACGGCGACCTCGTCCGCCAGGTCCGCGACAACACCCATGTTGTGCGTGATGAGCATGATTGACGCACCGAACTCGTCACGCACCTGGCGCAGGAGATCAAGGATCTCGGCCTGCACCGTCACGTCAAGCGCGGTCGTGGGCTCGTCTGCGACGATGAGTCCCGGGTTCAGCGACAGCGCCATCGCGATCACCACGCGCTGCTTCTGTCCGCCAGAGAGCTGGTGCGGGTATGAGTCAACGCGGCGCTCCGGCTCAGGAATGCCAACCTTGCGCAGCATGTCAATTGCCTGCTCGCGCGCGGCCTTCTTGCTGAGCTTCGTGTTGTGCGCGCGCAGGCCCTCGGCGATTTGCCAACCGACCGTAAACACGGGGTTGAGCGCGGTTGAGGCCTCCTGGAACACCATCGCCACGTCGCGGCCGCGCACGGCACGCAGCTGTTCGGCGCTCAGGGTAAGCACATTATTCGGCTCACCGCCCGTGGTGTTGGCAAGCAGCACGACGCCCTGCGTCACTGCGGTTTCGGGCAGCAGACCAAGCACCGTTTTTGCGGTGACCGTCTTGCCGGAACCCGACTCACCCACCACGGCCAGCACACTGCCGGCGGCAACCTCAAGCGAGACCTGATCGACGGCCTTCACCGGACCACGGTCAGTGGCAAACGTGTCTTCGAGGTCACGAATATCGAGCACCTTGCTCATGATCCGGCTCCCTTCGACTGGTCCTCATCGAACGGCGATGAACCGGCGATGTCTTCGAGTGGGTCTGCTGCTGGCCCTGCAACCGCGGCACCAACCGAGGTCGAGGCCACTGCGCCGCTACCTGCCTTGACGCGCCTACGAACGCGCAGTCGCGGATCTGACAGGTCGTTCAGGCTCTCACCGGTCAGGGTGAGCCCCATCACCACGAGCACGATCGCGAGGCCGGGCCACAGGCTCGTCCACCAAATGCCATTCGTGACGTCAGCGACAGCCTTATTCAGGTCATAGCCCCACTCAGCAGCCGAGTTTGGCTCGATGCCGAAGCCCAAGAAACCGAGACCCGCAAGCGTCAGAATTGCTTCCGAAGCGTTGAGGGTGAACACGAGAGGGAGCGATCGAGTCGAGTTGCGGAACACGTGCTGCACCATGATGCGGCGGTGAGAAGCGCCGATGACCCGAGCAGATTCGACAAACGCTTCGTTCTTCACGCGCAGCACCTCGCTGCGCACCACGCGGAAGTACTGCGGGATGAACACCACCGTGATCGACAGCGCGGCCGACCAGATGCCGCCCCACAGACTCGACTGACCACCAGAGATCATGATCGACATCACAATCGCGAGCAGCAGCGAGGGGAACGCATAGATCGCGTCGGCGATCATCACAAGCACCCGGTCGAGCCAGCCGCCCAGATACCCGGAGATGAGGCCGAGCGCGGTGCCCACAAAGATCGAGCTCAGCACCGCGATGACAATGGTCAGCAGTGCCGTGCGTGCACCCCAAATGACACGCGACAGCACGTCGTATCCGGCGATCGTCGTGCCGAAGGGGTGCGCGAGCGAGGGCGCCTGACGCGATCCGAAGTCGCCGTCGGGTCCACTCAGCGCGTTGTAACTGTATGGCGCGATCCAGGGCGCGAAAAACGCGAGCACCACGAAGAACACGATCAGCACGAGGCCAGTCACCAGCATGGTGCGCTGCAGGCCCACGCTTTGGCGCACCTCGCGGATGATCGGCAGCGCCTTCCATCCCCGCTCGCTAGTCGCAACGACAGGTGTGGCAGTCATCTCAGTACCTCACCCTCGGGTCGATGAGCGCCGCAAGGATGTCGACGACGAAGTTCGACAGTGCCACGATCACTGCGAGCAGCGCAACAATGCCCTGCACCGCGACAAAATCTCGTGCGCTCAGGTAGTAGGCCAATTGGAACCCAAGGCCCTTCCATTCGAACGTGCTCTCGGTGAGCACCGCTCCCCCAAGCAGCAGCGCAATCTGCAAACCAATCACGGTAATGATCGGAATCAGTGCTGGCCGGTAGGCGTGCTTCGTGACGAGTCGGTACTCGCTGACGCCGCGCGACCGACCCGAATCGACGTACTCCTGGCCGAGCGCGCCAATCATGTTGGTGCGCACAAGCCGCAAGAAGATGCCAGCTGTCATGAGACCCAGCGTCAGCGCCGGCAAGATGGCGTGCAGCAGCACATCACCCAAGATCTCAACACAGCCCAGTCTGATCGCGTCGATGACATAGAATCCCGATGGGTTCGGTAACATCTGAATCTTCAGCTCACTCGCGATCGAGGCACGGCCTGACACCGGCAGCCAGCCGAGCCAAATGCCGAAGATCAGTTTGAGCAGCAGACCGGAGAAGAACACCGGCGTCGCGTAGGTAAAGATGGCAAACACGCGAAGCGAGGCGTCGGCGCCACGGTCGCGGTAGTAGGCGGCGAGCATGCCGAGTGGAATGCCCACGATGAACGCCACGATAAGCGTAAAGACGGCGAGCTCAAGTGTGGCTGCGCCAAAGTTTGTGAGCACTTCGAGCACCGGGCGCTTATCGCTGATGGTCGTACCGAAGTTGCCAGTAAAGATCTGCCCGAGATACTCAAAATATTGCACCAGGATCGGGCGGTCATAGCCCGCCTCGCGAATGCGTTCAGCGAGTTGGTCGGGCGGCATGCGGTCGCCGACCGATGCGGTGATGGGATCACCGATGGTGCGCATGAGCAAGAACACCATGGTGACCAGAATGAACACGGTCGGGATTATCAGTAATGCCCGCCACAGCACATAGCGCCCAAAACCGCCGCCAACGCGCCGCTTCTTCGTCAGTGCTTGCTGCGGCACTTCTACGTCAAGAGTCATGATGAGAACAGGCTACAGGGAGGGACCCCTGCTGAAGTCCCTCCCTGTGCCGATATTCGATTACTTCTTCAGCGTTCCGAAGCGGAACTTGAATGAAGGATCGAGGGTCACACCTTCCACTGCGTCAACCGCAACGGCAACCTGTGCACCCTGCAGGATCGGCAGCGTTGACAGGTCAGCAGCAACCAGATCCTGGATCTGCTCGATCATCGCGGTGCGCTCGGCAGCGTCTGGTGTAGCCAGCTGCTCGAGGATCAGCGCGTTGACCTCGTCGTTGTTGTAGTGGTTCGCGAGGAAGCCGCCGTTCAAGAAGAACGGGGTCAGGTAGTTGTCAGCGTCCGAGTAGTCAGGGAACCAACCCAGCTGGTGAGCCTGGTAGATGTCCTGGGTACGGTCCTGCGTGAACTGGCCCCACTCGGTTGACTGCAGGTTCACGGTGAACAAGCCATCGACCTCAAGCTGAGCCTTGATCTGCGCGTACTCTTCTGCCGAAGCAGCACCGTAGCGCTCGCCCGCGTACTGCAGGTTGAGCTCAACCGGGGTCTCAACGCCCGCTGCTGCGAGACGCTCAGCCGCACGAGCAGCGTCTGCGCCGCCCTCGCCGTCGCCGTAGAGGCCGAGCAGCGAATCGGTTGCACCGGTCAGGCCCTCAGGCACATAGCTGTAGAGGGGGGTGTAGGTGCCGAGGAAGACCTGCTCCGAGAGCTTCTCTCGGTCAATGAGGTCAGCGGCTGCCTGGCGCACTGCGAGTGCCTTCTCGACGTCAGCCTCGCCGGTGAGCTCACCGAAGGGCTGGATGCCAAAGTTGAACACGATGTAGCGAATCTCGCCACCCGGGCCCTTGACAACGTAGAGACCGTCGGTGCTCTCGAACTTCTCAACGTCGGTTGCCGAGAGGCTACGGAACGCAACGTCCACTGCCTTGGTCTCGATCGCCTGGCTGAGGTTTGACTCGCCAGCGAAGTACTTCACGTTGATTTCGTCAGTCTCTGGAGCGCCCCAGAGACCCTGGTACGCGGGGTTTGCCTTGTACGCCGCAAGGTTGCCCTTGTCGAAGCTCTCGAGCGTGTACTGGCCAGCGAATGGCTTGCCAGCCACGATGTCGGTGTCACTGGTGACGGCGTCGGCAGCGAACACTTCCTCGTCAACGATCGGACCAGCGGGGCTCGAGAGCACCTGCGGGAAGGTCTGATCGTTCTCTGACAGCAGGTTGAATACGACGGTGGTGTCGTCAACGACCTCAACGCTGTCGAGGTTGGCGAGCAGGTCCTGCGGGCCGTTCGCATCAGAGATCGCGACGAGACGATCGAAGGTGAACTTCACATCCGAAGCGGTCAGTTCGTTGCCGTTCGCGAAGGTCAGGCCGTCCTTGAGCACGACGGTGTACTGCGTCGGTGCGGTGAACTCTGCCGATTCAGCAATATCAGGCGCGACATCGCTTGATCCGATGGGGTTGTTCAGCAGGAACGGGTAGATGTTCGTCATGATGCCGAACGAGCCATTGTCGTAGGCGCCAGCGGGGTCGAGCGAGGTCACAACCTCGGTCGTGCCGATGGTGATGGCGCCGCCCGCGGCAGCGCTATCGTCTGAGCCGGTGCTGCCTGAAGCACAACCGGCCAGCGCCAGCGAACTAGCGGTGACCAGGGCGAAAGCGCCCAGTCCGATCCGTGATGATTTCACTGATCTTCCTCTCATATCTTCCGCTCTGTCACGCGAAGGGTACGCGTGCCGAACACGGAAACGGTATTTCGTCTGTCCCAGACTGCCCTGACGCACGATGTGCGAACTCACCTCAGGTGCGGTACACGGCTGACTATCAGCGGATAGCCACGGTGCACTCACGCTCAGCGGCACAGTCGCACAGGCGGTCAGAGAGAGTGCCTGCTGCGAGCCAACACATCAGTGAGTTGGGAACCTGATAACAGTATCGAGACGAACGACACACGCACCTTACTGCGAGCTGGAAGTAAACAAATCGTGAACGGATCGAGACAATGCGCATTGTCAGTACCGCACAATCCAGCAGAGAAGCGGCCGATACGATAGCTCCGTGACCTCGCACCTGTCTGCCTCCCGCATTCGCTGGGAACTCACCATCGTGTTGGCGCTCTCATTTGGCGCTTCGGCCGTGTATGCGATCGTGCAGATCACGGAGCGGGTGACGAGGGAAGCCGCGCTCGCCTCACAAACCGCGACGATCAACCGACCGCTGGCTGAGCGACCCCTTTTTGACCTCACCTATCAACTGCTCAGTTTCGCCTTCGGCCTGGCGCCGGTCGCGCTCGTCATCTTCTTACTGTGGCGAGACCGAACACCGCACCTTGGCGCGCTCGGCCTCGGCCGCGTGCCAGGTATGAAGCAGAATTGGTGGGCTCACGAGACCGGCTTCGGCGTGCTGCTGGCCGCCGCCATCGGTATCCCCGGCCTCGTCTTCTATGTGTTTGCTCGCGAGATCGGCATCAACGTGAACGTGGTGCCGGCAGCGCTCAACACCTACTGGTGGACGGTGCCCGTGCTCGTGCTCATGGCACTCAAAGCCGCGCTCGGCGAAGAGCTCATCGTCGTCGCCTACTTCTTCAATCGCATGAAACGGCTTGGCGTGGGCCCCGTCGCCACGATCATCGCGAGCGCGGTGCTTCGAGGCACCTACCATCTCTACCAGGGCTTCGGCGGGTTCATCGGCAACATCGTGATGGGCCTCGTGTTTGGTTGGGCTTACCATCGCTGGGGCCGAGCGCTGCCGCTGATCATCGCTCACTGGGTGCTCGACATCGTGAGTTTCGTCGGGTATCCCCTTGCCGTTGCGTGGTGGCCCGAATTCTTCGGCTTCTCAAGCTAGCTGAGGGGTCACCACTCACTGAGGCAGAGCTGATTACTGCATGGGGCGAGCGCTCTTCGCGGTTGCGTCCATGAGCCCCCACAGGGTGTCATAGACGGCAGCGGCGTCTGCGTCGGCACACCGCGGCTCGGGGCGAATCGCTTCGAGTGTGCCATCGTCGTTTCTCTGCAGCCCCCACACATTTGGCCCTCGGGCGTGCGCACAAGAATCAGGCAGTGATTCTGCGAGCGGCAGGGTGAACATAGCCCGGCTATTGCCATCGCTCAGCACATACGGTGTTCGTCCGCCGTAGCGGTTCGACATATCAACATCGAGGCTCCACTGCGGGATCGACAGCGTCCAGGTCGGACCCACGTCAACGGCTGGCACTTCGCCACTCGGTTCCTCGGTGGCAGGCGTCTCCGTCTCGCTCGGCTGAGGTTCTTCGGTTTCGGTCGGCGCTTCGGTCGCAGTCGTTGTCGGAGCGGGAGCGGGCGTGGGATCGGTCTCGCTGCCGCGCACGCCAATGATCACCAGCACGGAAGCGACCAGTGCAATGATTGCGCCGCCACCGACAATGACCCATGGGAGCGCCTTACGGCCGCCACCGCGGCCACCGGTCACCGCGATGGGCTCATATTCATCGCCACCGCCGCCACCCGTCTCTGAGGGAGCCGGGGTCTCGGCAGGCCCGCCCAAGCCAATCGAGGCAAATACATCGGGCTCGGTTGGAGTCGTTGGTTCGACGGCACGTCGCAGAGCCGCTGCCGCAACCGGCACGACTGGCCCGACCGGTCGTGCCGGAACAGGCTCTGCGGGGGCCTGCACCGCAGGAGTGGCAGGCTGCGGTGAAGCCTGGGCCGCAGGCGCACCCGGCACCTCGAACGGCTGCGTAGGTGCGGGGTCGGTATGCACCGGCTCCGCGGTGGGCACGGGTGTAGCTGGCGCCGGTGTAGCGGGCGCCGCAGGAACGGCAGGCTCTGGCCGGAACACGGGAGGCAACGGAGTCGAACGCTGCGGGTCGGGCGAGAAGCCGGGGAGCACCAGTGGCACCAGTTCGTCTTCAACCTGTTGCGAGTCATCTGCGGGGGTCACCGCGTCGTCAACATCAAACAGCGACTCGAGCGTCAGCTCATCGGAGTCAACGGTCGGTTCATCATGCAACTCTTCGGGCACTGACGCAGGGGCCTGAGCGGGAGCCTGAGCCGGAGCAGGGTCTGTGATGAGTGCCGGGCGCGGCTCTTCGGCCCGTGATTCGCTCCGAGCAGGGGCGCCAATGCCCATCAACTCGTCAAAACTCGGTACGCGCAGGCCGCCCTCCTGCTCAGCAGCGTTCCCTGCAGAAGAGGTCTGGTCCGTGGGTGATGGCTCGATCGGCTCACCGGGCGGAAGCAGCGATTCATCGCCACTCACCTCGGCGTCTGCAGACGCAGTCGCGTCGGCCGGCGCTGTCCCTTGTGCGGGTCGCGCAGAGTTCAGAAACGCACGCAGTTCTTCGTCATTCACCCTGACAGACTACAGAACGTGCCAGAATTCCGCGCATTTCGCTCAGCCTGCAAACAAAAAGTGACGCAACGATGCGATGACCTGCTCAGGCTGTTCCGAGTGCACCCAGTGGCCCGCGTCGCGCACCGTCACACGCACGGTCTTGGGAAACAGGGCCCGCATGACCGGGGCGTCTTCGTCTCGCACATAGTCAGAATTTGCACCTCGGATCCACAGCACCGGACCAGAAAACTGTTGGTCAGTGATCTGCGGGAACCCCATGATTGTGTCGAGTTCGCCGTGCAAGAGCGCGAGATTTGGCTGCCACGCAAAACCGGTGTCGGTGCGCTGCAGGTTTTGCAGGAGAAACCCGCGAACCGTGGGGTGGCCGATCGGCCCGCTCAGCGCTGCATCAGCGTCGGCACGCGACGAGACCGCAGCGAGATCGAGGCCCGCAAGCGACGAGAGCAGGTGACCAAACTCTCCTCTCGACGAACCAGTACTCACCGGGGAGATATCGACCACGACGAGCCTGCGCACGAGATCGGGGTGTCGCAGTGCGAGCACCATAGCGACCTTGCCACCCATCGAATGACCCACCACGTCGACTGGGCCCGATGCGGCGAATCCCTGTCGCAGGTGCGCCGCAACGCTGTCAGCCATCTGCTCGTAGCTGAGCGTGTCAGTCCAGGCCGATGCGCCGTGATTCGGCAAATCAACCAGTAGGCTCTGCGCCTCCGGCTCAAGACCCGCGGCGATCCGTTGAAAGTTTCTGCCCCGCCCAAAGAGCCCGTGCAAAAACACCACTCGACGCTCGCTGGTGAGATCGCCAACGAGCGTCGAGTGAATTGCTGAGTGTTCGGTCACGCTTCTACGCTACCGACTGCGCGTGGAAGCGCAAACGGTGAGTTATGCCGAGAGCGCTTCAGAGAGTGAGGTCGAAGGACGGCCAATCAGTTCCTCCAGGTCGGTGCTCTCGGAGTACAGTGCGCCCTCGGCAATCGGAGGTTCCATGCCTGCGACCATTGCAGCAATGTCTGCCGGAAGACCGAAGCTTTCGAGGGTCGCCTGGTAATCCTCAACCGACTGATCCACATAGACCACGTCCTGGTCGATGACCTTCGCTACCTCAGCCGCGATACCAGGGTAGGTAAGCGCCGGCGCGCCAGCGAGTTCGTAGACTTTGCCGGTGTGCCCGTCACTCGTGATCACCGCGGCTGCGGCATCAGCGTAGTCCTTACGGGCTGCACCCGAGACCTTCGCGTCACCCGCGGCTCCGAAGAATTTTCCGGCAGCCTTGCCCGAATCGATCGCTGACGCGTAGTTCTCCCAGTACCAGCCGTTGCGCAGCACCGCGTGGTCGATACCGCTCTCTGCGAGCAGCGCCTCGGTGCCCTGGTGCTCGGGCACCAAGCCAAGCTTCGATGTGTCGAGGTTCAAGAGGCTCGTATAGGCGATGAACGTCACGCCAGCCTGCTTCGCAGCGGCAATGATGTTGGTGTGCTGAGCAAGTCGCTGGCCAACTTCGCTGCCCGAGACGAGCACGAGCCGATCGACGCCTTCAAGCGCGTTCGCGAGCGCGGCCTGATCTTCGTACGAGGCAACCGCGATGGTGATGCCGCGTTCGGCAAGGTTCGCTGCCTTCGCTTCGTTGCGCACAACGGCAACGATGTCTGCGGGTGCCACACCGCGAACGATGAGTGAGTCGATGACGTGTCCGCCGAGGTGGCCGGTTGCTCCGGTAACTGCGATGCGCATGAGGTGTCCACTTTCAATTTGGTTGACAATTCAAGTAATGCAACCAGGCTGCACGGGAAACTATTCCAAAAATTTCACACTTTCAGGACGCACGCGAGAAGCCCGCCAGAGCGCACCGCAACCCCACAGTTCAGTTGACGCGCTTCACCACGCTCGACTTCAGCTGCATATTGCCGAAGCCCGGCACACGAGCATCGATGTCGTGGCCGCCCGCTCCCCCAGCGTTCAATCGAATGCCGGACACCTTCGTGCCGACCTTGATGGTGCCACCGCCACCGCCCGACACCTTGACGGTCTTCACAAGTGTGACGGCGTCACCGTCAGAGAGCACGTTGCCGACGGCGTCCCGGATGATCGCATCGTCGAAGCCTTCAGAAGCGCCTGCCTCATCCTGCTGTTCCGCCGACCACTCATGGCCGCACATGGGGCACACGAGCAGCGCACCCTGCTCGTAGGTGTAGGCCTCCGAACACTCCGGGCACGGTGGCAATGAATCAGGCATGAAATCTCCACTCACTTTCTTCAGCACTCAGAACGATGGTTTACGTTCTCTGACTCTACCCTCGGCATACACCTTTGCCCGGCATGATCAGCACTCAGACAGAGTGAGCCCGACTCTCGTCTTGCAACGAGTCTCTCCAACGAGCCCCGAAAAATAGAGGAGCAGCAGGCGTACGCAGGAGCCTAGCTGGTAGCAGGTCGCCCGTGCCGCCAATAGCCAACGAAATCGATATTACGTTTCGGCACCTCTCGTTGCTGGACGAGGTGTCGACGCGCTCCGGTTGCCAGCGCAGACTCGCCGATGGCGTGCGCATGCACCGCCCCATCGGGCAAATTCGCCGTCGTGAGGGCCCGGAGGGCAAGCTCACCCGGTCGCGCAGGAGCCTCGGGCGACTCATCGCGGTGGATCCAACTGATCTCCATGCCGGGCGGCGCAGAGAGTTCCTGGCGGTCTCCGGCGGTGGGGATCTCGATGATCGCAAGCCCGCGCGCACTGCGAGGAAGTGAGCGACAGATACCGGCGATCGCGGGCAGCGCGGTCTCATCGCCGATCAGCAGCGTCCAATCGTGGGGGTGGTCAGGAGTAAAGGCCAGCCCTTGGTCGAGAAATCCGACGCGGTCGCCCGGTCGGGCATCGAGGGCGAATTGAGCGGCAGCTCCGAAGCAGCATTCGAGCACGTCGCCGCAGATCATGGATTGCAATGACAACACGCACCCCCAAGACGCGTCACGTCGCGGGCACGATGATGCAACGTGACTAGACGTTGAAACGCCACTCACAGACGTCTCCGTCTTGCATGACGTATTCCTTGCCCTCCATGCGGGCCTTGCCCTTTGCGCGGGCTTCGGCAACCGAGCCAGCCTCGACGAGGTCATCGAACGAAATAATCTCGCCCTTGATGAAGCCCTTCTCGAAGTCGGTGTGAATCACACCGGCAGCCTGCGGCGCCGTTGCGCCCTTCGGAATCGTCCAGGCGCGCGCCTCTTTCGGCCCGGCGGTGAGGTAGGTCTGCAGGCCCAGGGTGTCGAAGCCGATGCGGGCAAGCTGGTTCAGGCCACTCTCGGTCTGACCGGTTGACTCGAGCATCTCCTGCGCGTCTTCATCAGACAGCTCAATGAGCTCGCTCTCGAGCTTCGCATCGAGGAAGATCGCCTTCGCAGGCGCGACAAGTTCAGCAAGTTCAGCGAGCCGAGCGGTGTCGCCAAGCACCCCCTCATCGACGTTGAACACATACAAGAACGGCTTCGCCGTCAACAGGCCGAGCTCACGAATCGGCTCCAGGTCGATGCTCGTCTGTGAGAGCAGCTTGCCGTCATTCAGCGCAGCCATCGCCTCGCGGGCAGTCTCAACGACCGAGACGTCGATCTTCTTGCCCTTGAGTTCCTTTTCATACCGCACAAGCGCCTTCTCGACGGTCTGCATATCGGCGAGAATCAGCTCAGTGTTAATCGTCTCCATGTCACTTGACGGGTTGACCGCGCCATCGACGTGCACCACATCGGGGTCGCTGAACCCGCGCACCACCTGGGCGATCGCGTCAGCCTCGCGAATGTTCGCGAGGAACTGATTTCCGAGCCCCTCGCCCTCGCTCGCACCGCGTACGATGCCAGCGATATCAACGAAGCTCACGGGTGCGGGCAGCAGGCGTTCGCTGCCAAAAATCTCGGCCAAGGTAGCGAGGCGAGGATCAGGAAGGTTCACCACCCCGATGTTCGGCTCGATCGTCGCGAACGGGTAGTTCGCAGCGAGCGCATCGTTGTGAGTGAGTGCGTTAAAGAGGGTGGACTTGCCAACATTGGGCAGGCCGACGATTCCGATTGTAAGAGCCACGATGGTTCATTCTACGCGCTGATCACTGTGACAGCGCCCCGCGTGACGCACTGTCAGCGGTGTGTGCCACAGTTGATGACGTGCCAGTAGATTTCACCGCCATCGATTTTGAGACCGCCAACAGCAACGCAGCCTCAGCATGCTCTGTCGGGCTCGTGCGGGTTCGGGCAGGCAAAGTGGTCGATCGAGCCCAGTGGCTCATCCAGCCACCGGCTGAGCACGCGACATTTCAACCGTTCAACATCAAGATTCACGGCATCACCCCCGAGATGGTGTCGGGCGCCCCGGGTTGGGCTGAACAACTCGACACCCTCCGCGAGTTCATTGGCGACGATATTGCGGTCGCTCACAACGCTGGCTTCGACATGGGGGTCATTAAGTCGGCCTGCGCACATACGGTCATGCCAACGCCAAAGCTGCGCTATCTCTGCAGTGTGCTGGTCTCACGCAAGACCTACGACATCCCCTCACACCGACTTCCCCTCGCGGCCGAGGCCGCCGGGTTCGGCGAGTTTGCCCACCACGAGGCGCTCGCCGATGCCGAAGCCTGCGCAGCAATCATGATTGATGCGGCGCGCAGACACGAGGCAGCCGACCTCACTGCGCTCGCCAAAGCGACGGGCCTGCGCATCCAGCAACTCAAGGCGATTCCGCTCAAGCTGTAGGTGCCGCGCTGCTCTGGGTGCAGTGCAACGCGATCCCCGCGCTAGTCGGTGGGTGAATCCCAGCGGTCGGGCAGCTGGTCGGTGATCACGCGGCGAATCGTGCCGGTGAACGAGCGCATCACGACGCTCTCTGAACGCAAGAATGGGCCGCGGCGCTGCACACCGTCGAGGAAGTCTGCGGCGGTGATCCCGGTAGCCACGAAATACGCGTTGTCGCTCTTCACGAGGTCATTTGCGTGAAGCACCCGATCAAGATCGTGCCCGGCGGCGAGCGCCTGCTCACGCTCTTCGTCGTCTTTTGGCCAGAGCTTGCCCTGAATCACACCGCCGAGCGCCTTCACCGCGCACGCGGTGATGATGCCCTCGGGGGTGCCACCGACGCCTACTGCAAGGTCGACCGTTGAGTTCCACTGCGCCGCGTTCACACCAGCTGCGACATCACCATCCATGATCAGCCGGGTACCAGCACCCGCAGCACGAATATCAGCGATCAGCTGTTCGTGGCGGGGGCGGTCAAGCACGGCGACTCGAATGTCATCCACATCGACGCCTTTTGCGCGGGCAAGCGCACGAATGTTCTCACCGATGGGGCGTTCGATATCAACCACGCCCACACCCTCGGGGCCACACACCAGCTTGTCCATATAGAAGACTGCCGAGGGATCAAACATGCTGCCGCGATCAGCAACTGCGATCACCGACAGCGCGCCGGTGCGACCCTCTGCGGTGAGACGGGTGCCATCAATCGGGTCGACTGCGACGTCGCACTCGGCACCCAAGCCGTTGCCGACCTCTTCGCCGTTGTACAGCCAGGGGGCGTCATCTTTCTCACCCTCACCAATGACGACGGTGCCACGCATCGAGACAGTGCTGAGAAACCGTCGCATCGCGTCAACGGCAGCCCCGTCTGCAGCGTTCTTGTCTCCGCGGCCAACCCAGGGTGTCGCACGAATCGCTGCTGCTTCGGTGGCTCGCACGAGCTCCATCGCGAGGTTGCGATCGGGCTGCCAGTTGTCGAGCGAAGTCTGTTCATTCATAGACACCAGCGTAGTGCCGCTGAGCAGTCTTTGTGATCCGCACCGCCTAGACTTGAGTGCGGATCAGCACCTCTGTGGTCACTCCCTCGAAGAAAGGCCGTGTTCATGCCCGTCGCCACCCCGCAACAGTACGCCGCGATGCTCGATGCTGCGAAGTCAGGCGGCTTCGCCTTTCCCGCAATCAACGTGTCCAGTTCACAGACGCTCAACGCCGCACTGCAGGGCTTCGCTGAGGCGGGCAGTGACGGCATCCTGCAGGTGAGCTTCGGCGGCGCCGACTACTTCGCAGGTCACACGGTGCAGAACCGCGTGGGCGGAGCGATCGCCTTCGCGAAGTTTGCAGAAGAAGTGGCACAGGCCTACGACGTGACCGTCGCGTTGCACACCGACCACTGCCCCAAGCAGCACCTCGACAGTTTTGTGCTGCCGCTGGTGGCCGCCAGCGAGGCGCGCGTCGCCGAGGGCGGTCTGCCCTACTTCCAGTCGCACATGTGGGACGGCTCGGCGGTGCCACTCAAGGAAAACCTCGAGATCGCCCAGGATCTCCTGCCTCGCATGGCGGAGCTCGGCATTATCCTCGAGGTCGAGGTCGGGGTCGTTGGTGGCGAAGAAGACGGCATCGCCCACGAAATCAATGAGCAGTTGTACACCACGCTCGACGACGCGATCGCCATGGTGGAGGCGCTGGGCTTGGGCGACCAGGGTCGCTACATGGCGGCGCTCACCTTTGGCAATGTGCACGGCGTCTACAAGCCCGGCAATGTGAAGCTGCGCCCCGAACTGCTCGGCGAGATTCAGGCGGGGCTCGCGACGAAATATGGCACCGGCGAGAAGCCGATCGACCTGGTGTTCCACGGCGGCTCGGGCTCATCGGCTGAAGAAATCGCGACCGCGGTTTCACACGGCGTCATCAAAATGAACATTGACACCGACACCCAGTACGCTTTCACCCGCCCTGTCGTTGACTTCATGCTGAAGAACTACGACGGTGTGCTGAAGATCGATGGTGAGGTCGGCAATAAGAAACTGTATGACCCCCGTGCCTACGGCAAGCTCGCCGAAACCAATATGGCCGCGCGCATCGCACAGGCGGCTGAGCAGCTTGGCAGCGCCGGCAAGTCGGTGAGTGCCTAGTGGCAGAGCCGCAGGGCGGGCGTCCGCAGCCTCGCTACGGCGAGTATGCCGACACCGAGGAAGCAGCACCAGATGCCTCGACAGCACCCGACACAACGGAGTCATCTGAATCGGCATCATCCGTCAGCGACCTGACGACCACTGCCGCGGGATTCGAAGGCTCATCGGCAGTGCCCCCGCATACACCCGCTCCTGCGACGCCTGCGCCAGCTACGACACCGGCGCACACCGGAGCACCCGCTGCGGCCGGGCGCCTGCCCGGCGTGCCACACAACCTCGGTGTGAGCGGAGCCGCTGGCACTCCAATCACCGCTCCGGTGGCAGGCGCAGCCGGGGCAACCGGTGCACAGCCTCCCGCACCGAACGCGTACAACCCCGCTCAGTCGCAGCCCGGGCAGGGTGAGCCTTACCGTGCTGCGCCTCAGCCCTCGGCCCCGACTAGTTCGCAGCCGCACCAGCATGCACCGCAGCAACTCGGTGTGACCGCGACCCCAGCAGGAGCCACCCCGACACCGCCAAAGCGAACCGCTGACCGCATCGTCTCGATTGTGCTCTTGGTGTTGGGAGCGTTCGGCGCACTCAACCTCGGGTTCTCGGCCATGCAGATGCCGGCTCAGGTGTCGCAAGCGGCCGGAATTTTTGGGATTGAAGGGTTTACGGTTCCCGCATCGGTGTCGACCATTGGCACGGTGGGCGCAATCATCATGCTCGCAATTTACGCAGTCACCCTCATTGCCTCGATCCAGCGGCTACGAGCGCGAAAACTCACGTTCTGGCTGCCCCTGGTAGCTGGCGCGCTTGCGTTCATCGTGGCATTGGTCGTCTCACTGATGGCCTTCGGGCAGTCCCCCGAGTTGCTGCAAGCGATGGCTGATCCTGATGCGACCCAGAAGATGCTCGACTACCTCAGCGCTCAGGGTCTTTGACTGGCCGATTGAGTGAGCCGCGTGGTGGTTCCTTGTGGATCACCACACTGACGCTACGCTGAGGGAATGAGTTCACCGTCGAAATCGCACGCAGCGGGCGAAGCAGTTCCTGTCACAGGAGCGGCAACTGCTGAGCGGCTCCCCCGCGGTCTCGTCGCACGATTTGCGGCCGGCTCGCTCGGTACCGGCGGCTACGCCACGCTGCCCGGGCTCGTGCTCGTCTACTACCTGACTGACTCACTCGGGGTGGCTGCAATCGTCGCCGGCCTCATCGTTACCGGAGCCAAGATCTGGGATGTGCTCATCGACCCGGTGATCGGTGGGCTCAGCGACCGATCATTCGCACACACCGGTTCCAGACGACGATTTATGCAAATTGGTGCCATCGG
>JAAZFP010000282.1 GCA_012511645.1 Microbacteriaceae bacterium | reverse complement strand
GTGCAGGGTGATGCGGCCGAGGCCAGTGATACCGAGCGTCTTGAAGACCTGCTGCCACTCCCAGCTGCGCCAACACAGTTGGAGCTGCGCGACGTGCGCTTTCGCTACCCTGGCGCAGAGAGTGACGTGCTCGACGGGATCTCGCTGTCCATTCCCATGGGCTCGAGCCTCGCCATCGTCGGCCCGTCGGGGGCTGGCAAGTCGACGCTTATCGACATTCTGCTCGGGCTGAGCCTGCCAACGGGCGGTGAGCTCTTCATCGATGACGCTCCGCTTGAGCAGGTACTCGGGCAATGGCGCACCCGCGTCGGCTACGTGCCGCAGCGAGTTGCGCTGTTCGACGGGAGCATCGCGCAGAACGTCGCACTCACCTGGGAAGAAAACTATGACCTTGACCAGGTGCAGCGAGCGCTTGAGCGCGCGCACCTTGGCGCCCTGGCTGAGCGGCCTGGTGGGCTTCTGGCCCGCATCGGTGAGCGGGGTGACTCTGTTTCCGGAGGGCAACAGCCGCGCCTCGGCATTGCGCGGGCGCTCTACACCGACCCGCTCGTGATGGTGATGGATGAGGCAACGAGTTCACTCGACACCGCGACCGAGAATCGGGTCACCCAGTCGATGCGCGAGCTGCAGGGTGAGGTGACCTTCATCACTGTTGCGCACCGACTCGCGACCATTCGGGAATACGACCAGGTCTGCTACCTCGACGCGGGCAGGATACGCGGTGTGGGCACCTTTGACGAGGTTGTGGCGCAGGTGCCTGATTTTGCGTTGCAGGCCAAGCTGGCAGGGTTGACGACATGAATACCGACACCCGATCAGCGCCCACCCGAGTGCTCGTCATCACCGGTGATGTGCTGGGAGCAAAAATGGCGGGCCCCGCGATTCGCGCATGGGAGATGTCGAAGGCGCTGCACGCCAGCGGGTGCGAGGTGCGTCTCGTATCAACGCAGGCCTCAACGCTCACTCACGACGACTTCACGGTCGCAGAGGTCGACGAGCGTGCGCTGAAGGGCCACGTTGAGTGGTGCGAGGTGCTGGTGTTTCAGGGCTACACCCTCTCGACCTTTCCATGGATCAGGAAGAGCGGCGCGATCATCGTCTCCGACATTTATGATCCGATGCACCTCGAATACTTGGAGCAGGGCAAAGATGTCAGCCCGCGGGTGCGATCAAAGCAAACCGAGTACATCTCGGAGGTGCTGAATGTGCAGCTCGAGCTCGCCGACTACCTGCTGTGCGCGTCAGAAAAGCAGCGCGACTTCTGGTTAGGTCAGCTCGCGGCGGTCTCACGCATCAACCCGCTCACTTACGATCGCGACCCGAGCCTCAGATCGCTGATCGACATCGCCCCGTTCGGCATCTCAAACACTCCCGCAGCTCAGACCCGTCACGGCATCAAAGATGAGGTGCCGGGTATTGCGGTTGACGATGAGGTGATTCTCTGGGGCGGTGGGGTCTACAACTGGTTCGATCCGCTGACCCTCATTCGTGCGGTCGACAAGTTGGTTCACACACACCCGAAACTGCGGCTCTACTTTCTCGGGGTCAAGCACCCGAACCCGGACGTGCCCGAGATGCGCATGGCAGCCGAGACGATGCAGCTCGCTGATGAACTCGGGCTCACCGGCACTCACGTGTTCTTTAACACGGAGTGGGTCGACTATGACGACCGCGTGAACTACCTGCTTGACGCTGACATCGGGGTAAGCACCCACTTCGAACATGTGGAGACCGCGTGCAGCTTTCGCACACGCATCCTCGACTACCTCTGGGCCGGCCTGCCGATCGTGTCGACCGACGGCGACACCTTTGCCGAACTTATTCGCTCACACAACCTCGGTGAAGTGGTGCCCCCAGAAGATGTCGACGCGCTCGCAGCCGCGATTGAGCGCACCCTCTACGCACCGGACCGGGCTGTGATGAGCGACCGCGTGCGCGAGTTTGGCCAGACCATGACCTGGGATCGCACCCTGCGCAACCTGACAGAGTTTTGCGCCGCCCCGATCATGGCGGGTGATCGAACTCGTCGCAGCACTCCGGTGCGCAAAGAAGTTCTGCGAGCCTTTGGGCGGCTGCGCCACACGATATTCTGGCGACGCACTGAAAACCTACGACAGCTCATCCGCAAGATTGTTCCGCTTCGATGAGTGCGCTCGAAGTGCCGCCCGAAGGTTGCTCAGATAGCATGCATAGCGGCCTGAAACCCCACTGATCTGAGAGACCCACACATGCACACCACACGTTCGAAGCGAATCATTCTTGCCGTGCTCACGGCGCTGTTCGCTTTTGTGGGTATTGGCACTTGGGCGTTGGCATCGCCGGTTGGCGCGGCACCCGACGACGATTTTCACCTCGCAAGTATTTGGTGTTCCCTCGGAGATCGCGAGGGGCTGTGCGCCGAGGGCGAGGGTGAGGCGGAGCGAACGGTATCCGAGCGGCTCATCGAGTCTTCGAGCTGCTACAAGTCTGAATCGACGCAGAGCGCACAGTGCGCGATTGACGACGAGACCACCGTGTCAACGTCCCGTGGAAATTTTGAGGGCAACTACCCGCCAGTCTTTTACTC
>JAAZFP010000029.1 GCA_012511645.1 Microbacteriaceae bacterium | reverse complement strand
GCTACCTCGGCGCGCTCCTGCGAACGCACCGCGTATGCGTCGACGTCCTCGCGACTGAAACCCTCGATTGTGGCGATGAGGTCAGCGCCGATGCCCTGTGGCACGAAGTAGGTGTCCCACGCGGTCGCGGGGTCTTGCGCAAATGCGCCGCCGTCTGCACCGATGGGCACTCGGCTCATCGACTCGACGCCGCCGGCGAGCACCCAGTCTTCGTAGCCCGAGGCCACCTTTTGTGCCGCAAGGTTCACTGCTTCGAGGCCCGAGGCGCAGAACCGGTTCACCTGCACTCCCGGCACCTCTTGTGGCAGCTGTGAGAGCAGTGACGCGGTGCGTGCGATGTCGCCGCCCTGTTCGCCGATGGGTGTGACCACGCCGAGCACGATATCGTCGATCAGTTCAGGGTCGAGGCCTGGGTTTCGTTCGAGGATCGCGTCGATCAGCGTAACCGCGAGATCCACCGGCTTGGTGCCGTGCAAGGATCCGCCTCGGTTCTTTCCTCGCGGCGTGCGAACCGCGTCGTAAATGTATGCGTCGGTCATCGTGGCCTCCAGCCGTTGTGCTGCGTTGCGTCTCTCATTAGGTTATCGGAGAGTAACTGAGATTTGATAGCCCGGCATTCCTCAACGAGAGCAACGAGCCCCGTTGCTCTCCTCTACGGCGGTCACCGTGCGTCACAATCACGAAAGCGCTGGTCACGGCTGGTAAGTTTGAAAGAGGCGCTGAGGAACGTGTCATGACGCTTTACCAGCAGGCAAAGTGCGCAACTCCCAGCAGTTTTCTGGGAGGTCATAGATGGGCACGAGCGATTTCATCGAGACCACTGGCAACCGCAGTGCGGCCTTCGCACTCGACCTCATCGTGCAACGTATCGAACTCGCCTTTGATTCCGGTGACTATGCATCGGCAAGCGGCCTCATCGAGCAACACCTCCTCGAAGCGTGGTTCGGGCTCAACCCAGAAGCGTTACTGCGTACTCTGCTCACGATTGAAGCTTCGGGTCACCCACTTCCGCCACTCACGGACGCCCTCAAGTACATGATGCTCGCCCTCACCGCTGCCGAGAGCGGAGACGGGCCAACCCCAGGGGCCGACCAGTACGATGCGGTTCAATCGCACGATACTGGCGCCCTCTTTCAGTCGTTGGGCGCAATGTTTGCGCTTCGCCTTCAAGGAAGACCTGTCGAAGCGCTCAAGATGTCTGGGGCACTGGCCACCCAACGGGCAGCATTCCAACCACTGTTCACCGCTCAGGGAGGGCTCGGGCTCTTCGGCGTGCTGCAGACTGGCCTCTCTGCCATGCTTGCCGGAAACTTCACGTTGGCGGAGGCCACACTCACCGAAGCACAACTGCACCAACCCGTGCAGACGCTCCCGTTTCTCACCCGCGACGCTCACTCAAAAATGGCGGCGTTGCACGCATGCTTCGGTGATCCGGCCATTGCCCGGGCAGAACTTGAACGCTCAGAGAAGCTTCCCTGCACGAACAGCTGGATCGAGCCAGTGCTCGACACACAAGCGGCCATGGTGCGGCTCATTCTTGATCCAGTGGATCCGCACACCATTCTGGACCGCCTCGAAGCCATCCCCATGAGCACGCTCGGTGAAATGTGGCCGTTCTACGTGTGCGCCATGAGCATGTCACTTGCCCGCGCTGGTCTCGCTGATGAGGCGACGCGCCGCCTCGAGCTGCTCGACCAGACCGCTCTTCCCCGCGTGGATGGACAGGGCGTCACCGGCAGTATCATGCCCGTGCTCCTGGCATACTCCGCGCTGATCAGGGACAACCCAGGCCGCGCCCGCGAATACGCACAGCGCGCTGATCCCGAGATACCACTGACCACACTGCTCAATGGCGGTATCGCCCTCATGTTCGGTGACACTCAAACCGCCATCCGTGCGGCCATCGATGCGCGCCCCATGACGCGGACACTTCGCTCCCTCGAGCTCCTTCGACTGTCGCTGCTCGCCACAGCGCTGCTGGCGCGCGGGGACACTGAGGAATGCATCGAAACCCTGCGTACCGCGATGGCGGTGCCGCGCGGTCTGGAGCCCGGGGAGGTGCTGCTATTCCATGCGTCCGTACACGAGCTTGCCGCGCAGCACCTACCGGAATGGCCACAACCCAGCGAGCCGCTCTCTGAGCTCGCTCAGCTCACCATTCAGCGTCGCCAGGCGCTCACTCGGCGGGAGCTCGAAGTGCTGCAAGGGCTCTCACGAGGTCTCTCTCGCCGACAAATCGGCGGCGAACTCTACCTGTCAGAGAACACCGTGAAGGTGCATCAGCAGTCCCTCTATCGAAAGCTCGAAGTAAACAACAAGACCGCAGCGGTGCTCGAGGGTGAGCGGCGCGGCCTGCTCTAAGAATCAGGTGGCCGACCGTTGTTTGGGGGAACGCGGGTCGACCACCTAGTCTGTGACGGCACTCCAGTCGTGCCGTTGGCATCAGCAAGGCGCTCTGATGCCAGATATTTCAGACAATACCGATTCGATGAACCAGTCGAAATGGGCAAACGGGTGATCCCATGGGTGATTCTTGGGAGCGGTACGATGAATCCATGCTCACCGAAGCATCAGTACCGATCGATACCTGGCGCGAACTCGAGTCCCGTCACGAGCGTCGGGCCGATGACCTCACCTCCGGTCATCGGGCACGAAAGGCACGGGGTGAGAAGCATCCGGTCGAAGATTTTTTGTGGACCTACTACTCGGTCAAGCCGAATGAACTGCGTCGGTGGCATCCCGGGGCCAGCGTCACCTTACTCGACGCCGCAGACCTGCGCGGTGGCTGGCGTTACTACACGACGCGTGGAAACGATGCACGGCTCGACGTCGAGGCATTCTTCGAGAAACGCGGTGCAACGATTGACTATGTGGCTCGCCTACTGAGCGCAACGCTTGAACGCACGCCGCAGTACGGGTGCTTCGGGCTGCACGAGTGGGCCATGGTCTACCGGCTTGGCCCCGATCAGGTGCGCCACGCAGGCCAACCACTGCGCATCGGTCATGAGGCTACCGATCGGGTTGTGGAATCGAATCCCATCTCGTGCACGAACTTTGATTCATACCGATTTTTCACTCCGGCGGCGGCACCGCTAAACGCGCTGCGCCCAACCCGAGAGAATCAGCCAGACACCGAACAAGCGGCGTGCCTTCACGCTGGCATGGACGTCTACAAGTGGGCCTCGAAGATTGCGCCGATCATCCCGGGCGAGCTGCTGCTCGATACCTGGGTGCTCGCACGCGATATCCGCGAAGTCGATATGCAGGCCTCACCCTACGATGTCACCGGGTTCATCGGCGCGAATAGCACGGCGCTCACCCCGATCCCCATTGAGACACCAGAGGGCAAACGCGAGTACGCCTCACGTCAGCGCGAGTTTGTGCGTCGCGGCAATGCGCTGCGCGAGCGGGTGCTGGCGGCCATCCGGGTGGCGCGACGCTCAGTCACTGCGAACGAGGGCAACACGACTACTGCGCATCACGAGCTGGTGGAGTACTGAAGTTACTGAGCCGATTCAGCGGCAATGTTCTGGTGGTGGTGAATCACTTCTGCCACCACGAAGTTAAACCACTTCTCAGCGAACTCGGGGTCGAGCTGCGCGTCTTCGGCGAGTGAGCGCAACCGCGCGATCTGCCGAGCTTCGCGGGCGGGGTCACTCGGCGGCATGCCATGGCGGGCTTTGAGTTCGCCCACCTCTTGGGTGCAGCGAAAGCGTTCGGCGAGCATATGCACGAGCGCAGCATCGATGTTGTCGATGCTGCCTCGCAGCGCCGCAAGGCGCGCTTCGGGGCTCTGCGTGGGCGTGGGCTCGTTCACTCGGGTCTCCGTTCGCTCAGCTCGATCTGGGTTGACTAGCTCAGCAGATCGTGGCGAACCACAACCTGTTCGCGCTCGGGGCCGACGCCGATTGCTGAGATGCGCGATCCGCTCATCGCTTCGAGCGCCAGAATGTAGTCTTGCGCGTTCTTTGGCAACTCATCGAACGTGCGGGCACCGGTGATGTCTTCGCTCCAGCCGGGGAACTCTTCATAGATCGGCGTTGCGTGGTGAAAGTCGCTCTGGTTCACGGGCATTTCGTCATGACGCACGCCATTCACGTCGTATTCGACACACACGGGAATCGTCTCGAGCCCCGAAAGCACATCGAGTTTCGTCAGCACGAAGTCGGTCACACCGTTGATGCGTGACGCATAGCGCGCCATGGGCGCGTCGTACCAGCCACAGCGGCGCGGGCGGCCAGTGGTCGTGCCGAACTCGAACCCCTGCGCACGCAGGTACTCACCCGACTCGTCAAAGAGCTCGGTCGGAAACGGCCCTGCGCCGACCCGAGTGGTGTAAGCCTTGATGACGGCGATCACCCGGTCGATCGC
>JAAZFP010000028.1 GCA_012511645.1 Microbacteriaceae bacterium | reverse complement strand
CGGTGGATGCGTGGGTGAGGATATGGCGCGTCATCTAGGGCACCTGCAGTGGGCCGGTCGCCTGCGGCAGCTTGCCGGCCGGGGTGAGTAGCCAGTTCACCACGCCGGCGAGCAACGCGAGAATCGCGGCCGCCAAGGGCAAGAACAGCGCTGCCTGCGTGCTGACCGACTCTGCAACGATGCCGGTCATGGCTGACGCAAGCGACTGTCCCACGATGACCCCAGAGCCGAGCATGGTCATGACGGTGGCCGATCGTCCCGCGGGAGTGCGCGCGGCCCCAAACCCATAGAGCGTCACGAGGAGCGGCCCGATGCCGAGCCCGAGCACGGCGAGAGCCACGATCATCGATGAGATATCGGTCACCGTTTGCAGCAGCACCCCACCAGCAGCCAGCACGGCAGCGAACGCGAGCCAGCGATAGCGAAGCGTGAACTTTGGTGAGAACCAGGTCACTCCAACGGCGAGCACTGCAGACCCGACACCCATCACGCCATAGAGGATGCCAGTCTCATCGGCCTGACCGAAGTCCTGCATAAATGCGGTCAACGAGGTGAGCATTGCGCCGAAAAAGAGACCGACCGCAAAGATGCCCGCCACCGTGACGAGCAGTGGTGCGCGCCAGAGGTCGGAGGTTGGAGCAAGTGCCGTCTCGAGCTCGTTGTGCGCGCGCGCCGGAGGGCTCGTGTGGTGCAGCGCGAACGCGGTCACCGAGAACAGCGTGAGGGCAGCGGCACCCGCAAGCGGCGCCCAAGCACCAAACGCCATCGCGAGCACACCCACGATGACCGGACCAAACACAAACACCACCTCATCTGCAGCCGATTCGTAGGCAAGCGGTGCGTTGATGGTCTTCGGCCGCTGCTCTGCGGGCAGCTTCGTTTGGGCAATGCTCACGAGTCGCGAACGTGACATCGGTGCTACCTGTGGCGCGGTCGCACCGATCAGAAACGAGGTGGCGAGCATGACGAAATCAGGCAGCGGGCTGAAGGCGATCCATGCGAGCGCCCCAAGCCCGATGCTGTTGGCGATACCAACAGCCAACAGCGTCGTGCGCTGACCAAAGCGGTCAGCAGCTGCCCCAACGAGCGGTCCGAAGCAGGCAACGCCGGCGCCGACCATTGCCGAGGTGAGCCCGCCGAGTTCGACAGAACCGCGCGCCGCCACCACGAGTGTGAGCACGCCGACCACCATCATCGAGAATGGCACCCGCGCAATCAGTGCGAGTGGAAAGTACCCGAATCCGGTGTGAGCGAAGAGCGGTTTCAGTTGATCTGCTCCAGGAAGAATGCGCCGAAGGCTGCGGCATCAGCAGGGTCGCCCTCATATGGCACGCCGTTCACCAACGCCATTGGGGTGCCCTGTACTCGGATGCTCGGATCAACCGCATTTGGCACGGTGGTTGCAAACACCCACGAGTTGAGCGCCTGGGCGAACGTCACAAAACGCTCGCTCTCGATGCAGTCGACTGCCTGCGCGTTGAGCCCGCCAACGCCCTGATCGAGCACGCTGATGAGGTCGCTGTTGCTGAGACCTGGGCCACTGTTCGGTTGCACTTCTGGGCTGAGCAGAGACTGGTGTGCAAACCATGCGGCCTCAGGCTGGGAGTCGGCGATGCATGCCATCGCACCAGCGGCGCGCGACGAATAATAGCTGCTCTCATCCACACGATCCAGGAAGCTGAGGGGGACTATCTCAACCGTCGCACCCTCGGCAAGCGCAAGGTCGAGTAGCTGGCCGTTCGCCTGCTCAAACGAGAGGCAGTGCGGGCAGCGGTAGTCGACGTAGATCAGCACGTCGACGCCGTTTTCGCGGTCGACGGCGTTCGGCACCGGTGCGGTGCCTGCCTCGAGCGGAGAAGACGGCACGGGCATTGGCCCGGTGCCATCGAACGCGAAGATGATGCCGCCCGAAGCCATGTTCGACGGCCACTCAAGGAGCGCCTCGGCCGGGGTGTCGGGCACCCACTGCTCACCTTCGCTCGCTTGACCGCCACCGAGCTCGCTGTCCAAGCCGATTCCGATCAGCCCGGCGAAGATCGTGAACGCACCGACCGCGCCCACCACAATGGCAGTGAAAAACGCGATCACACCAGAGACGAGACCTGTGATGCTCGCCCCCTTCGGCGACTGACGCTTCACGAGCGCGATGATGCCGAGCACCACAGCGGCCACACCAAGCACCGTCGCCAGGAT
>JAAZFP010000281.1 GCA_012511645.1 Microbacteriaceae bacterium | reverse complement strand
CCCTCACAGTAGGTGCCGTTCAATGAGCCAAGGTCTCGCACAGAAAACTCAGTTCCCGTTCGCACGAACTCCGCGTGGCGACGCGACACCGTGACATCGTCAAGGAAGATATCGACCGCGGGGTGTCGACCAGCAACGGTCACATCTTGATCAAGCAGGAACCGTGCCCCCTGATCCGGACCGCGCCGAACCACGAGCAACGCGGCACCTGACGGCAAAGCCTCGACCGCATCTTGCTCGTCTACTGAAAGATCAGTGGCACGAGCCCGAATCATTGATCCGAGATCTTCACGAAACTGCTGCGCTGCCCGAACCTCAGTGTCCCCTGCTCGATGGCCGCGATCTTGGCTCATTCCACTCCCCTTTCACTCTCTCGGGCAGCGATCCTAGGCCGCTGTAGTTCCCTCTACGTTATCGCAGCGAGGACACTCCCGCATCTCAGATTCGGCGCGTCTCGGCCACCTTTTGTTCATCTGGTGTTATAAGGCGAGAATTACACAGAGTTTCGTTCGTGCCCTTCAAGAAATCCATATACCTCGTGCGCGTCGACTCCGGGAAATGTCCCGGTAGGCAGCGCAGCGAGCAGGCTCGTCGGAGTAGCTGCCTCGGGCCATGCTGAAGGAGCCCACTTCTTGGTGAGCACGTCTGAAGCCTTCCGGCAACAGCGCTCATCGGGGCAAAATGATCTACTGCGATGCGGTGTTTCTCTGCCCCGAAACCATTTGACCGCGTCAAAGGGCACCCCAACGCTGACGGAATACTGGCCTTCCTTCGCCTTCTCGACACGCGATGTGCACCAGTATGTCCCCCCCTCGCTCGTATCGGTGTACTGATACCAAGGATTGAACAGGTCTGGCTGACTAAAGACCGTTCGGGCTGTCCAGTTTCGGCACACCATTGCCCCCTCAAGATTGCCAAGAGCATCTGAGGGGAACCGGACACCATCGTTCTCATACGCTTTTATCAGCGTTCCTGATTCGTGAACCTTCATGAAGTGCACATCAAGATCGAGGTGCGTGGTCGCGAGATTCGTAAATCGGTGCGCTGCCATCTCATACGAGACCCCAAACGCATCTCGAAGATCTTCCATCGAGATCTCGCGACGCTTCTTCGCTTCATTGAGTAATGCCGTGGCCGCTAGCTCTGGAAGCAGCACCGCTCCCGCGAGGTAGTTCGCCTCAACACGCTGTCTCAAGAATTCGCCGTAGCTGCTTGGCTCTTCGTGTCTGCACACCAAGCTGGCAAGCGCACGCAAGATGGGAGCCCTTGCATCGCGTGAAGGAAGGCTCGTGCCGAGGTAGATGCGTTTGTTTCGTCGGTCAATCACCGATCGTGTCGAATGCGGCAGATCGTTGACGTAGTGCAGGGTAAAGCCGAGCTTTTCCGCGATGTTTGAAATCAACTGCTGCGAGACTGGTCCGCCCGCGTAGCCCACTGCGGCAAGTAGCGAGTGCGCTTCACTTTCGAGTTCAGCGTAGTAATTCCCACGCACACGCATTTCCGTACGCAGCTCGGTGTTGGTTCGCCGCGCTTCTTCAGGCGTTGCCGCACGCTCGCGGTGAAGTCGCTCAATTTATTGATGCAACCCCAAGATCGCCTTGAGCGTCTCGTCCGAGGTCGCTTTCGACACCCGAATGGGCTGTATGCCGAGCGCGCTAAATACGCTTCCCCGCTGAGCCCGCTCAACGGCAATTTCAAGACCGGCTCGTTCGTTCGGCGCCTCATCCACGAGCAGTTCGTCGACCGTGCACTGGAGCGCAAGCGCGAGCGCACGCAACATAGGCAGGCTGGGCTCACGCTTCCCGTTCTCGATAGCAGAGATCTGCGAGGGCGCCCGGTCTACAGCCGCGGCCAACTGCTCGAGCTTCAGCCCCAGCTGGATTCGACGCTCACGCACTTGACGACCCAGGGTCAGCGCGTCGGTTGCATCGTGAGTGTCGGCACTCGCGTCAGCGGGCACAGCGTGTAACAGTGTCATGTCACCATCTTCGCAGAACATCAAAATTTCGCAAATCAGAAATTCAAGACTATTTCACCTCAAAAACACGCACGATAACACGCATTTGATGCTGAGAATAGAAGCACACCAAGATTTGTTCGCTGGCACACCCCGCACGGCGAGTGCACCACTTCCCACTCGATTTGCATGTATATATACGGCAAATCCAATCCAAGAAGGGCAACGACGATGTCTGCAACCTTAACTGCTTCTGGTATCGAGATTCTGGCACCCGAGTTTGACCGCTCCGCTGAGATCCTCACCCCAGAAGCCATCAATTTTCTTTCGCAGCTGCATGATCGGTTTGCTGCCCGCAGGCACGAATGCCTCGCGGAGCGTCAGCGCCGGCGCTATGAAATCGGCAATGGACGCGATCCAAAGTTTCGCGATGACACCCGTGCGATTCGAGAAGACTCGAGCTGGCGCGTTGCTGGCCCGGGGCCCGGCCTCGAAGATCGTCGGGTCGAGATCACGGGCCCCACTGATCCAAAAATGACGATCAACGCGTTGAACTCCGGCGCCCGTGTCTGGCTCGCGGACCAAGAGGACGCCACGAGCCCAACCTGGCACAATGTGATTGGCGGACAGCTCTCACTCTGTGATGCGATTCGCGGTCAGCTCACCTACACCAACGAAGCGGGTAAGAGATACGAGGTGACTGCCGAGCGCACTCCCACGATTGTCATGCGGCCGCGCGGCTGGCACCTGGTGGAAAAGCACCTCCGGTTTACCAACGCCCAGGGGCAGGCAGGCGCAGCTTCGGGAAGTCTCGTTGACTTCGGGCTGTACGCGTTCCACAACGCAACCCAGCTCATTGAGAACGGCCACGGCCCCTACTTCTACATCGCGAAACTCGAATCAAGCGAAGAAGCAAAACTCTGGGACGACGTCTTCTCGTTCACCGAAGACTACCTGGGCCTTGCTCACGGCACCATTCGCGCGACGGTACTCATCGAAACATTGCCCGCCGCCTTCGAGATGGAAGAGATTCTCTATGTCATGCGCGACCACATCGCGGGTCTGAACGCTGGACGCTGGGATTACATCTTCTCCATTATCAAGAACTACCGCGGCCGTGGCGCCCGCTTTGTGTTGCCCGACCGCAGCGAAGTGACGATGACCGTTCCGTTCATGCGTGCCTACACAGAACTTCTCGTGAAGACGTGCCACAAGCGAGGCGCACATGCGATCGGTGGCATGAGCGCGTTCATTCCGAATCGCCGCGACGTCGAGGTGACCGCTCTCGCCGAGGAAAAGGTACGCGCTGACAAACAGCGTGAGGCATCAGACGGGTTCGATGGCACCTGGGTAGCACACCCGGATCTCATCCCGATCGCACAAGCAGAGTTTGACGCAGTGCTCGGCGACCGCCTAAATCAGGTTAATCGTCAACGAGATGACGTCGAGGTTACGGCAGGACAGTTGCTGGACGTGGG
>JAAZFP010000280.1 GCA_012511645.1 Microbacteriaceae bacterium | reverse complement strand
TGTGCCTGTGCCTGTACGGCGCTGTGTGCGCGGCTGGGCGGCATTATGTGGGGATGACGTGGTGTGTGGCGTCTGGCAAGCACACAGAAGAGGGCCTGATCCGCGAATATTGCGGATCAGGCCCTCGTTCTGAACAGTCGGTCTACTCGGTTGCCGCGTCCGCGGTCTTCGCTGCCTCAACGTCGGCAGCGAGGGTGCCGAGGTAGAGCTCAATCACCTTGGGATCGTTTGCGAGTTCGCGGCCAGGGCCCTCATAGGCGTTCTTGCCTTGATCAAGCACATACGCACGGTCGCAAATCTGCAGACAGCGGCGCGCGTTCTGCTCAACCATGATGATGGTCACACCGGTCTTGTTGATCTGTCGGGTGCGAATGAACGTCTCGTCCTGGCGCACGGGGGAGAGACCCGCGCTCGGCTCATCAAGCAGCAGTACCTTGGGATCCATCATCAGTGCGCGAGCCATCGCAACCGACTGGCGCTCACCGCCCGAGAGCGAGCCTGCGCGCTGGCGTCGGCGTTCGGCCAGCATGGGGAAGAGATCCCACATCTCAGAGATGCGGCTCGAGAACTCCTTCGGCTTCAAGAACATGCCCATTTGCAGGTTCTCCTCGATGGTCAGCGACTGAAACACGTTGTTCGTCTGCGGAACGAAGCCGACACCCTTGCGCACCAGCTGGTTTGTCTGCATATTGGTGACATTTTCGCCGTCGAGCGTGACTTCACCGTCGCGAATGTTCACGAGACCAAAGAGCGCTTTCAAGAGCGTCGACTTGCCGGCACCGTTCGGGCCGATAATGCCGATCAGTTCGCCCTTGTATGCCTCGAGCGTGCAGCCATTCAGAATGTTGATGCCCGGCAAATAGCCTGCGGTGAGATTATCGGCTTTCACTACGAGTTTTGCGTCACTCATCGTGCCTCCTCCTCTTCCAGCTCGTCTTCGATTTCGCTGACGATTGCGCGAATGAAGCCCGTGTTAATCTGATCGTCGTCACCGAGATCTTTGTCGTGGTGCGCGCCGAGATACGCATCAACCACCGCTTCGCTGGTCATCACCGTCTCGGGCAGGCCTTCGGCAATGATTTCTCCCTGAGCCATCACCACGACCCAGTCACTGATGTGGCGCACCATGTGCATATCGTGTTCCACAAAGAGCACGGTGGTGCCCTCATCGCGCAGCGCCTGAATGTGGTCAAGCAGGCTCTGGGTAAGGGCAGGGTTGACACCTGCCATCGGCTCGTCGAGCATGATCATTGCGGGGTTCGACATCAGCGCCCTGGCCATTTCAAGCAGCTTCTTCTGACCGCCCGACAGGTCGCCGGCCATGTCGTCTTTCTTTGCATCCAGCTTGAACCGCTGCAGCAGATCGTTCGCGCGTTCAATATTCTCTCGCTCGCGAGCGGCCCACAGCGGTTTAATGAGCCCGACGAAGAGGTTCTCGCCGGGCTGATTGTTGGCACCAATGAGCATGTTCTCCATGACCGTCATGCGGCTGAGTGCCTTGGTCAGCTGGAACGTGCGCACCATGCCCACCCGCGCGGCTTGTGAAGCGCTGGTGCGGTTCAGGGTCTTGCCGTTGAATGACCAACTCGCGTCGCCTCCACCGATCAGCTTTTGCGCATTGCTCGGCTGATCGAAGCCGGTGATGAGGTTGAAGAAGGTGGTCTTGCCGGCGCCGTTCGGGCCGATGAGCGCCGTGATCGCACCGCGCTGCACCTCGAGGTGTTTGACGTCGACGGCGACCATGCCGCCGAAGCGGCGCTCGATGTTGTCGACGGTCATAATGGGGTCTGGCTTTGCGACTCCCGGCACCTGATCCAATGTGCGAAGTGTTGCGCGCAACGCTTCGCGGTCGTAGGGGTAGTTTTCGTTAGACATTGAACGACAACTCCTTCTTGTTCCCGAGTATGCCTTGCGGTCTAAAGATGACCAGCAGCATGAGCGAGACTCCGATCAAGACCCAGGCGAGCTGTTCGGTCTGCTGCACATTCAGAATCGAATTGGGAATGAACTCACCTGCGAGGCCGGTGAGCACGAGGCGCACGGCGAAGAAGATGATGGTGCCAAGCAGCGGGCCGAAAATGGTTGCGGCGCCACCGAGCAGCATGATCATCCACAGGTTGAAGGTTGCAGGGCGGCCCATTGAATCAGGCTGCATTGCCGACGGCAGCGCCATGACGATGCCGCCGAACGCGCCCATCACGCCGCCAAGAATCAGCGCTTGCATCTTGTACGAGAATGAGCTCTTGCCGAGGCTGCGCACTGCGTCTTCGTCTTCACGAATGCCCTTGAGCACGCGCCCCCAGGGGCTGCGCATGAGCGCCCAGGTGACCAGAATGAACAGCGCCACGAGGGCCCACGCCACGAGGCGAGTCCACCAGTCATCAGTGCCCGTGTTGTTGTAGGTGAGACCAAGAATGGTTGTGCGCCCCTCTGGCAGGAACGAGAGCTCGCTGAACACATGACGATACTTCGACCCGTGCAGGCCGGTGGGGCCGCCGGTGATGTCTTGCAACGTGGCCATGCGCACGACCATGCGCAGAATCTCTGCGGCAGCAATCGTCACAATCGCGAGGTAATCGCCTCGCAGCTTCAGCGTGGGAATGCCGAGGATGAGGGCGAAGACCACGGCGCACAGGATGGCGACGAGAATCGCTGGCCAAAATCCGATTCCAAAGTACGAGACGGAGACGCCGAAGCCGTAGGCGCCGACGAGCATAAAGCCCGCCTGGCCCATGTTCATCAGGCCGGTAAAGCCGAAGTGAATGTTCAAGCCGATTGCGGCGAGCACAAATGCTGCAGTGGTCGGCGAAATGGCCGTCTGCAGAATGCTGGTGAGTAGTCCGATCCAGAAATCCATGATTCTCTCCTAACCGATCCGCTCTTTGCGACCAAAGATGCCCTGCGGTCTGACCAGCAGGATCAGAATCAGGATCAAGAGTGCCGTGGCAAACTTCAGGTCGCCAGGCAACCAAATGTTGGTGAGTTCGACCATCATGCCGATGATCATCGAACCGACAAAGGCACCGAATGCCGTGCCGAGGCCGCCGAGGGTGACCGCGGCGAAGAACAGCAGCAGCAGCTGGCCGCCAGTGAACCAGTTGATGCCGTTGAAGACGAGACCGAGGAAGACACCTGCGAGACCCGCGAGGCCGCCACCAACGATCCACACGACGTTGATCACGCGATCGACGTCGATACCCGATGCTTTCGCGAGCGCCGGGTTGTCGCTGATCGCGCGGGTGGCACGACCGAACCTCGTGTACATGAGCGCAAGGGCGACGAGGATGATCGCCGTGAGAGAGACGCC
>JAAZFP010000279.1 GCA_012511645.1 Microbacteriaceae bacterium | reverse complement strand
CGCTGGTCGCGGCGAATGAACTGCTGGTGCGCATTGCGAATCAGGCCGCCGGGCAACAGGTGGGCTTCGACGAGCACCTGAAAGCCGTTGCAGATGCCGAGCACGGGCACACCCTGGTTCGCGGCTTCAATGACCTCAGTCATGATCGGCGCGATTGCGGCGATTGCGCCCGGGCGCAGGTAGTCGCCGTAGCTGAAGCCGCCAGGAAGCACGATTGCGTCGACTCCCTGCAGATCGTGGTCACCGTGCCACAGCGTGACGGACTCGGCGCCCGCGAGACGGATGGCACGCTCAGCGTCGCGGTTGTCGAGCGAGCCGGGGAAGGTGACGACGCCAATGCGCGCCATTACTCTGCCGATCCGCTCGCCACAGAACCATCGCCAAAGTCGATGCTGACAACATCTTCGATGACGCTGTTTGAGAGCACCTGCTCGGCAAGCTCGCGCACCTCGGCCTTGATCTCGTCGGTGACGGGGCCGTCGACGGTCAGCTCAAAGCGCTTGCCGATGCGCACGTTTTGAAACTTCTCGTGACCGAGGCGAGCAAGCGCCCCCGTGGTTGCCTTGCCCTGAGGGTCGAGCAGTTCTGCTTTCGGCATCACATTCACAACAATCGTGGGCACCGCGGCCTCCGTGTTCACATAGAAAAAGACTGGTGGGTGACGCGAGTTGCGCCACCCACCAGTCTATCTCTGCTTGCTGGTGCTTCTGCCTGCTCTGCTGACTGAGGCTTCTGCATGTCCTGCTGAACCGGGCTTATGCCTGGTCTGCCAGCGTGATGCGCACCTTGTTCTTCCATGGATCGAACACGATGAGTTCGCGACCGTCGAACTGACGCTCGATGCCGCGTGCGGCGAGGCGCTCATCAAGTGCACCGAGAGCATCAGGGGTGTCGCCGGGGAGAGCGACGCTGACCTCGCCGAGCCCGAGCGCGGGGGTGCGCTCGGTTGCTCCCTGCGACTCCCAGGTGTTCATGCCGAGGTGGTGGTGGTAGCCGCCGGCGCTGACGAAGAGCGCCTGGCTACCGTATTCGTTCGTGATGGCGAAGCCGAGCGCGTCAACGTAAAAGCCCTTCGCGGCTGCGATATCGCCGACCTTGAGGTGCACATGACCGATCGATGCGGGGGTGTCGGCGACGGCCGAAGCCCCGGCCTCGGTGAGGTGCTCTTGCAGGTAGCGGTTGGGGTCAAGTGCGAGGGTGGCCATGTCGACCTCGCCGTTTGCCTTGATGGTCCACTCAGCGCGGGGGCGGTCGACATACATCTCGACCCCGTTGCCCTCGGGGTCACCGAAGTAGAACGCCTCGCTCACGAGGTGGTCGCTTGATCCCTGAAACTGCGTCGGGTACTTGCGCGCTACCGAGGCAACCGACGAGGCGAGCTCAGCCTTGTTCTCGAACAAAAACGCCGTGTGGTAGAGCCCGGCCGAGCGGGGCGACGCGTAGGCGAGAATGCCATCTTGGTCGAGTTGCAGCACGGCAACGCCCTGGCGGCCGAGTGTCGCGGTGCCCTTGTGTTGGTCGAGCACGGTGAGACCCAGGCCGGCGTTGTAAAACTCGATCATCTTGTCGAGGTCTCGCACCGCGAGGGTGACCGCGCCCATGCCGGTGGCGTCGGGCAGGAGATCCTGGGCGAGCTGGGCGTTGGTGCTTGTGCTGGCGGTGCTCATCTTCACTATCCTCACTCACAGCCCCGGGTTTCGGGGGAAATTCTTGATTGCTTGAAAGTTTAATTGAAGTTTCAACTAAAAACAAGTGGGTGAAGAAATTTCTTGAATTCCACCGACTGGCCGAGTGCCGGGGAGGAAGGAGGATGTGGGGTTAGGCCCTCATCAGGCCGCCATCAGACCCCGGTCAGTCGCTCGTGGAGCTCCTGATAGCGAATGAGGGTGCGCTCGACAATGTCGCTCGGCAACACTGGGGGCTCGCCCTGGCGATCTCAGTTCGTCGACAGCCAATCGCGCACGATCTGCTTGTCGAAACTTGCGAGGCGCTCGGCGGGCGTCGTGCCCGTCTGGTAGGCGTGTGCATCCCAGTAGCGACTCGAGTCACTCGTGAGCACCTCGTCGGCGAGCGTGAGCTCGCCCGTGTGTGGGTCGCGACCAAACTCGAACTTCGTGTCGGCAAGCAGCACACCCCGCTGAGCGGCAATGTCACGCGCCGTCGTGAAAATCTTCACCGAAGCATCACGCAACTGTGCCGCCACCTCGGGGCCGACCAACTCGACGCTGCGCTCAAAGGTGATGTTCTCGTCGTGCTCACCGAGCGGCGCCTTGTAGGCCGGTGTGTAGATCGGCTCGTCAAGCAGGTCACCATCGCTCAGGCCAGCGGGCAGCGTGATGCCGCACACGGCACCCGTCTCACGATATTCGGCGTAGCCCGAACCGGTCAGTGCCCCACGCACGACGCACTCGATCGGAAACATATCGAGCCGTTTCGTCACCATCGCGCGCGGCGCTACGTCTGCGGGCACCGGAGGCACGTTCGCGAACGCGGCCGCATGCGAGCCATCGTCGAGCAGGTGGTTCGGGAGATCAAGCCGCGAGAACCACCAGCGAGACAGCGCGGTCAGCACCGCGCCCTTACCGGTGATTGGTGGTTCGAGCACATGATCGAAGGCGCTGATGCGATCGCTCGCGACCACGAGCAGCACCTCGCTCGTGGCGGCATGCGCAGCATCACTCGCGGGCACATAGAGATCACGCACCTTGCCCGAATAGATGTGATGCCACCCCTCGAGCTCGGGAGTGCTGACTGCGAGACCCGCGCTCACGCGACGCGCTCCGCGATGTCGGTGCGGTGCTGGCCGCCCTCAAGGTCGAGCTGGCCGATGCCGGTGTAGGCGCGGGCGCGGGCCTGCGCGAACGTTTCGCCGCGAGCTACGACGCCGAGCACTCGGCCGCCGGTCGCGATCCACTCGCTGCGCGCACCACGCTCGCCACTCTCTTCACGGCTGCGCACCTCGGTCGCCGCGTGCACGACCTGCACTCCGGTGACTTGGTCGGCGAGCTCGCCCGAGGCCGCAAGGCCAGCGATCGGGCGACCCGTGACCACCTCACCCGGGTAACCCTCGCTCGCGAGCACCACGACCACCGCGACGTCATCGCTGAACTCAGGGTTCGGCTTCGTCGACAGCGTGCCCGATGCTGCTGCCATCAGATATTCGCTCAGGTCAGACTGCATGCGCGGCAGCACCACCTGGGTCTCAGGGTCGCCGAAGCGCGCGTTGAACTCGATCACGCGGATGCCCTGCGCGGTCACGATGAGCCCGCAGTAGAGCAGCCCGATGAATGGGGTGCCCTCGACTTCGAGCTGACGCACCGTTGGCAGTGCCACGGTTTCGGTGACCTCGCGCACAAACTCGTCGACCCCGCCGGGCAGCCACGGCAGCGGCGAATAGGCGCCCATGCCGCCGGTGTT
>JAAZFP010000278.1 GCA_012511645.1 Microbacteriaceae bacterium | reverse complement strand
TACCAAGTCCCCTTCCCAATGCCCAGGCACAGCACGATCAGAGACAATGGCAGGACGGTCAGATATCGGTGGTTTCAGAGAGCCAGCGCAACGCCGTGAGACCCGCCCCCCGATGACCTCGGCCATCGCGCTGAAGCGTGTGAGCCAGGGCCCCCGGCGCTGGAATCTTGGCGGCCACCTGGGCCTCGTCATCATTCTCATCGTGGTTGCGGTGATCGCCACCATCGGATCCGACGCGTTCTTAAACCCCAATAACCTACTCAACGTGCTGCGTCAGGTGAGCGTGCTCGCCGTGATCGCCGCGGGGCTCACCATGCTCATGATCTCGGGCGGCATCGACTTCTCTATCGGTAGCAACGCGGTGGTCACCATGGCGATCGTTGCGCAGCTCATCAATGGCGGGCTCCCCCTGCCGCTCGCCATTCTCATCGGTATGGTGTGCGCCACGATCATCGGCCTCGTCAACGGCCTCGTGGTCACCTTCACCTCGGTGGCGCCGTTTGTGGCTACCCTGGCGACGGCGACGATCCTTGACGGACTCGCACTGCTGATCATCGACGGTGCGAGCGTGTCAGCGGGCAGCGAGCTCATGTCGTTCGGCAACGGCCAGATCTTCGGCCTGCCGCTGCTCTTTCTCGCCGCGACCCTTGTCTGCGTCGTGCTCGGGCTCAGCCTCAAGTACACCGCATTCGGTCGCAACGTCTTCGCCATCGGTGGCAACGAAACCGTGGCACGCCTGAGCGGCATTCCGGCTGCCCGCAACAAGCTGCTGCTCTACTCGCTCGGCGGGTTGCTGGCGGGCATCGCCGGAGTCATGCTGTTCTCACGCCTCGGCGCCGCAAGCCCCGGCGTGAGCGGGCTCACCCTCGAACTGCAGGCCATCGCAGCGGTCGTCATCGGTGGCACCGCGCTGCAGGGCGGCAAGGGCACCATGGTGGGCACCGCGCTCGGCGTCATTCTCATCGGCATCGTCGCAAACTCACTCAACTTGCTCGGCGTCTCGGCATACTTCCAGATCATGGCTGTCAGCGTCGTACTGCTGCTCGCCGCCGTCGCAAACAGCGGCCGCCGCAAGGCATGATCCGCGGGGCTTCACTGCTCGCACTCAACACTCAACCGTCCGAATACACCAACCGAACACACGAACCCAACCCATAACCGAAAGGTCACCACCATGAAATCGGCATCACGACGTCGTGCCGCTGCCTCAATGCTCGCGTTCACTGCGACCGCAGCACTCGCACTCACCGCATGCTCAAGCGGAGCTGCCACCGACACCGAGGCGCCCGCTGAGGGCGGTGCCGCTGACAGCGTCAAGATTGGGCTCATCAGCAGCGCCAACAACTACTGGGGCGGCTGCATGCAGGGCGGCGTGGAGGCCGCTGCTACCGAGAACAGTGTTGAGCTGCTTGTCGCCAACTCCGACGGTGACGCAGCGAAGGAGCTGTCGAACGTTGAAGACATGATCTCGCGCGGCGTCGACGCGATCCTACTCAACACCGTCTCGGTCGATGCGCTGCAGGGCGGCATCCAGAAGGCGCAGAGCGCCAACATCCCGATGTACATGATCGCTGTGGTTCCACAAAACCTCGACGATGTGCTGGGCGCGACCATCGTTGACCTGAACGGTGTTGGCGGTATGGCAGCCGGCTGGATCACCGAGGACGCCGCGGGCGCTGACGCAACCGCAGCGCTCGTCGTGGGCGCCACTGGCGCTGCATCGGACATGCTCGCCGCTGGCTTCGAAAAGGCCCTGCCTGGCAGCATCTCGGTCGTCGCCAACCAACCGGGCATGTACAACCGCGCGAAGGCGATGGAGGTCACCGAGAACATCATCGAGGCGAACCCCGATCTCGACTACCTGTTCGTGCTGAACGAAGACATGGCTGCTGGCGCGCGTGCCGCATTCGATGGCGCTGGCGCGCAGAACGTGAAGATCGTCACCATGAACGGCACCGAAGACGGCATCGCCGCAATCGAGGCGGGCTCATTCTCAGCAACGATTTCTGACTCAGCTGCGATGCTCGGCGCAACCTCGCTCGAGAACGCGCTCGCGCTGCTGAACGGCGACAGTGATCAGAAGGTGAGCGCGATGGATGTGAAGCTCATCACCGAAGCAAACCTCGATGAGGCGATTCCGTTCTGCTCGCTCTAATCGCGATTGACCTGCGCAGCTGAGAGGCTGCGCAACCAGGCTGCCAATCGTCGGTGATGGGTCGGTATGGCAGCGGTGCGTGCTCCTTCGCGCACCACACAGACAGAGGGTGCCCCCGCAAGCTGCGGGGGCACCCTCTGTGATTTCGCGCGTGCTGTTGCGTGCGAGACCTGACGATTAGCCCTCAGCAGAGACGCGGTTGCGCTCGCCTGCGAACTCCTGATCCACGGCAGCGTAGGTGAGCTGCGACTGGCGGTCGCTCACGGGCAGCATGTGGCTGTCAAAGAATGCGGCAATCTCGCCGTGCGCGGTGATCGGGAACACGCCCGCCACATACTGGTCGGGCCGCACCACGACGATCGCGCCCTGCTCGCTGATCTCACGGTCGCGGAAGATGTCGCGGCCGTGACCCGATGCGAAGATCTGGTTGATGTCTTCGATGCCAAACGGCGCCTTGAACGGCTTGAACGCTCGAGGCACATCGTGTGGTTCGACGAGCGTGTAGTCCTGCTGGTAGATGACCTTGGTGTCGAACACCTCATCGTCATCGCCGCCCTGCGGCGTGAACTTCACGCGGGGTGACGACGCGTTTTCGGCCCACCACGTCGCGAACTCGGCGGTCGGTGTGCCGTCGAGCGCAGGCGCTGCGGCGTCGGCGAAGACATAGACACGCCAGCGGCCGTCGGCCTCGTGCTCGTGGCCCAGGTGGCGCCACCGGTTATCGGCGCGGCGAATCACCTCGGCCGACTTGAAGCGCTTGCCGACGGGGAAGCCGGGCGCGAGATCCTGGTGCTCGAGGCCTGCAGTAATCATTGACTCGGTGTATTCGGTCATGAATCCGGCGGGGAACTCGAAGGCTGCCAGGTAGTACTTCTCGAGCGCCGCTGGATCATCCCACTCCTCGACGGGCTTGGCCATCATCGATGACCACTCCTTGTCAAAGTCGATCAGGTCCTGCGCGACGACGCGACGCTCTTCGGCGTAGGTCGAAAGCAGCGATTCTGGCGCGCGGCCTTCAAGCACTGCGGCAAGCTTCCATCCGAGGTTGAAGCCGTC
>JAAZFP010000277.1 GCA_012511645.1 Microbacteriaceae bacterium | reverse complement strand
ATCGTCGCTGCTGAGGGCGCCGATGACGCCGAGCTGACTGAGCATCATGCGATGCTCGGGTCGCACGCCCTTGATGAGCACGGTGGCTCCTCGTCGCTCGAGCCCTGCTACCAGTTCAGCAAGCGCGTTTGCGCCCGTCGCGTCGACAATCTGCTGGGTAGAGAGGCGAAGGATGATCACCTGCGCTCCGACCTGCGATGCGATCTCGTCGAGCAAACGCTCGGCAGCTCCAAAGATGAGTGAGCCCTCGATGCGCACGAGCGCAATGTGCTCATCTTCAGGCTGCGGATCACCTGGCAGTGACTCGAGGTGCGCGCCGCTCGACCGGCTGAGGGCGCGCAGCGCGAAGAACGCGGCCACGGCAATGCCGATGCCGACGGCAACGACCAAATCAAATGCCACGGTGACTCCCGCGGTGACGAGAAACACGAGCGCGCTCGACTTACCTGAGCTCGCAACCCGTTGGAACGTTGACACCGACACCATTCGTGCTGCTGTCACCATGAGCACCCCGGCGAGCGCCGCGAGTGGAATGTGCGACACGATGCCGGCTGCGGCAAGCACCACGACGAGCAGCAGGATCGCGTGAACGATTGATGCAACCCGGGTTTTCGCGCCGCTGCGCACGTTGACTGCGGTGCGGGCGATCGCGCCGGTAGCGGGCATGCCCCCAAAGAACCCGGCCGCAATCGAGGCGAGGCCCTGGCCGACCAACTCGCGGTCGGCATTGAAGCCGCCGGTGTTTGCCAAGGACGCAGCGACACGAGCCGACAACAGTGACTCGATCGCTGCGAGCGCGGCAACGGCAAGCGCTGGCCCGATGAGCGCGGTGACGAGGGGCAGGCTCATCGTCGGCAGTGAAGGTGCCGGGAGCGCGTTTGGCAGTTCGCCGATGGTGGCAAGCGGAATCTGTGCGAGCGCCGCAACCACGGTGACGAGCACAATCGCGATAAAGGATCCGGGGATCGCGGGCAGCCAACGACCGAGCACGAGCATGAGCACGGCGACGACGGCAACCACCGCAAGCGGCATGAGGGCCTCGGGCCACACTGCCTCAGTGAGCACCTGCCAACCAGCCAGCAGGGCATTGGTGGAGTGGCCCTCGACAGCGACGCCGAGCGCACCCGGCAGTTGCTGCAAAAAGATGATGATGCCGATGCCAGCGGTGAAGCCCTCGATCACCGGCCATGGGAGATAGCTGACCGAGCGGCCGAGTTTTAAGAAGCCCGCAGCGATGATGATCGCCCCGGCCATGAGGGCGACGAGCGCTACCGCTTCGACCCCGTAGGTCACGACGATCGGGGCGAGCACGACGACCATCGCCCCGGTCGGTCCCGACACCTGCACGTGTGAGCCACCGAACACGGCTGCGACGAGACCCGCCACGATCGCCGTGATCAGGCCAGCCTCGGCGCCGACCCCCGAGCTCACCCCAAAGGCGAGCGCGAGGGGCAGCGCCACAATGCCGACGGTGAGGCCCGCCAACAGGTCGGCGCGCCAGCTCTTTCGCAGCCCGCGGTAGTCCTGCGCCGAAGGCAGCAGCGCAGTAACCGATGAACGCAGCGACGAGGGCAGCGACTTCACCGTCAGCACCGACTCTTACTTCACGACCGGGAACGAACCGGTGGGTGTTTCACCCTGATCGTAGACCTGGCTGGGTGGGCCAATCAGCTTCGGATCGGGCACGCCCACGAGGTCATGATCTTTGTTCGGGTAGTCAAACAGTGAGAGCACCCAGCGCATCGCCTCAAGCCGTGCGCGCTTCTTGTCGTTTGATTTCACGACGGTCCACGGTGCGTGAGGCGTGTCGGTGTAGAAGAACATCGCCTCTTTGGCCTGGGTGTAGTCATCCCACTTGTCGAGGCTCGCGAGGTCGGTGGGTGACAGTTTCCACTGCTTTACCTCGTCGCTGCCGCGCGCGACGAAGCGCGCGTGCTGCTCGGCCTTGCCCACCGAGAACCAAAACTTGATGAGGTGCACTCCGGAGTTCACCAGCATGCGCTCAAACTCGGGTGCCGAACGGGTGAACTCGAGGTACTGCTGCGGGGAACAGTAGCCCATGACGCGCTCGACTCCGGCACGGTTGTACCAGGATCGGTCGAACAGCACCATCTCGCCCGCCGCGGGCAGATGCGCAACATAACGCTGGAAGTACCACTGCGAGCGCTCACGCTCGGTCGGAATCTCGAGCGCGACCACTCGTGCACCGCGAGGATTCAGGTGCTCGGTGAAGCGCTTGATTGAGCCACCCTTGCCGGCGGCGTCGCGACCCTCGAACAGGATGACGATGCGCTCGCCCTGTTCTTTCACCCACGCCTGCAGCTTGAGCAGCTCAATCTGCAGTTTGCGCTTGGTCTTCTCATACTCGCTGGTCTCGATCTTCGTGTCGTAGGGGTAGCCCTGACGCCACGGCGCATCGGGGCCGTCGTCGCGCTTCTTTTTGCCCTCAGCCTCGTTGAGCTTGCGGGTGAGCTCTCTGATCTCGTCGATCTCGGGGGTGACATCGATCTGGTCGGGGTGGGCCAGCATGAACTCGTGGCCGGACTCGGCTACGATGTGCTGGTTCTCTTCGTCGCGTTTTTTCTTGCCCATGTGGCGTTGCGCTTAGTGGCCCTGTTCGGCGAGACGCTGCTGGGCCTCAACGATCAGTTGCTCCGCGTCGGCGGCTGAGCCCCACGCGTCAACCTTGACCCACTTGTTCGGCTCGAGATCTTTGTAGTGCTCGAAGAAGTGCTCGATTTCCTTGCGGGTGTACTCGGGAATGTCGGCGACATCTTGAATGTGCGACCAGCGCAGATCTTTTTCCTGCACCGCGATCACCTTGTCATCACCGCCCGCCTCATCGCTCATCTTCAGCACGCCAACGGGGCGCACCTTCACGCCGACTCCGGGGAACACGGGGTAGTCGAGCAGCACGAGCACGTCGAGCGGATCGCCGTCTTCGCCCAGTGTCTCTTCGAAGAACCCGTAGTCGGTGGGGTAGACGAACCCCGTGTAGAGCACGCGGTCGAGGTACACACGACCGGTCTCGTGGTCGACCTCGTACTTGTTGCGGCTGCCCTTGGGAATTTCGATGACGGCGTCGAATGCGGCGGTCATGCGCGCTCCTTGCGTTGGTGAAAGAAAAACGAAACACGAAAACGAGCACGACCAGAGACGCACTCACTTCCAGCGTACCCTGCTCGTGGAATGTGCGGTGAGGCCTCTGTGCCGAAACCGTAGGGCAGGCTCAGCGTGCGCGGTAGCGTGGACGCATGACCCGTCTGCCGCCGCTCGACCCAGCCGTCGCTGAAACCCGCGTGGCGGTGCGCGAGTTCACCGCCACGCTCGCGACCTGGTTCGCGAAGATCGGTTCCCGCGCTCCGAGTGCGCCTGAGGCTCCGCTGCTGCTCGTGGGGCTTTCGGGTGGGGCTGATTCGCTTGCGCTCGCCGCAGCTGTAGCGTTCGAGGCACCCAAAACGGGGCTGAGAGCTGGCGCGGTGATCATTGACCACGGTCTGCAGACTGGTTCGGCCGAGATCGCGGATCGTGCTGCCGATCAGGCGCGCTCGCTCGGCCTCGACCCAGTAGTGGTGCGCCGCGTGAGCGTGCCGAAGGCGACCGAGGCTGCCGCTCGAGAGGCGCGTTACGCGGCGTTCGAAGGGGTCATTACAGACACGGGTGCCGCCACCTTGCTCACCGCGCACACTCGCGATGATCAGGCCGAGCAGGTGCTGCTCGCGTTGGCGCGAGGATCAGGCACCCGAGCCATTGCCGGTATTCCGCCGATGCGCGGGGCGATCATTCGCCCATTCCTCCGCGTGACTCGTGAAACGACCGAGCAGGCATGCCGCGCGCAGGGCCT
>JAAZFP010000276.1 GCA_012511645.1 Microbacteriaceae bacterium | reverse complement strand
ACTCAGCGAGAAGTTCACGTACCCGCGGAATGACCATCGTACCATAGAGTTCGAAACTCGTCATGAGGAGCTCGTGCGGCATCGTGCCGTTAGCGTACTTCAGATCAAAACGATCCACCCCCAGCGTGCGGATGGCGCCGGCCATCTTCTGAGCCACCGTCTCCGGTGAACCCACGTAAAGTGATCCATGATCTGCCTCGCGCTCAAACTCGGCCCGGGTAGGATCAGGCCAGCCACGCTCACGGCCAATGCGAACGCGATTCGCGCGGAAATGCTCCCACAATTCATCACGAGCCTGCTGATCCGTCTCAGCGACATGCCCAGGGGAGTGCATGCCCAGAGGCATCGGATCAACCCCAAGCTCCGCCTGCGCACGGCGATACAGTTCCACAAACGGCAAAAAGCGGGCAGGATCCCCGCCAATAATCGCCAGCATCATCGGAATCCCAATACCCACACTCCGCACCACCGACTGCGGACTGCCACCCACGCCGATCCACGCGGGCAAGCCATTCGGATGCTCCGTCTTCGGGTACACCTCTTGGTTCGTAAGGTGCGAGCGATGCTTACCCGACCACGTCACCGGGCCCTCGCCACGCAGCTTCACAAACAGATCCAGCTTCTCGCTAAACAGCTCGTCATAGTCAGAAAGCTCATACCCGAACAATGGGAACGACTCGGTGAATGATCCACGACCCAGAATGACCTCCGCGCGGCCACCACTCACCCCATCAAGCGTCGCGAACCGCTCGTACACCCGGACCGGGTCGTCGCTCGCCAGCACCGTCACCCCGGTTCCCAGCAGAATGCGCTCCGTGCGGCCCGCGATCGCACCAAGCACGATTTCGGGGCTCGAGATGGCGAAGTCATCGCGGTGATGCTCGCCGAGCGTGATGGCGTCGACACCGAGCGAATCTGCGAGCACCGCTTCATCAACCACATTTCGCAGCACCTGGGCCGCATGCAGCGGGTTGCCGTCTGCGTCGAGAGTCATATCGCCGAACGAGTCGAGGCCAAGAACATGATTAGTCATGTAAATCTCAACCTCGGGGGTGGGAGGTTTATTCCGGGGGTGAACAAGTGAATGGGTGGGAGAAAAGGGGGAGGCGCGGGAGCAAAGGAGGGTGAGGGAGAAAAGGAAAGTGGGGGAGAAAAGGAGAGAGGGGGAAGACCGCAGTTATCGCTTGGCGGTGGCGAGAAACCCGACCACCGCAGCAGCGATGCCAAACACCACTGGAATGACCCAGAACACACCGAGCTCAAGCATCGCGGCAACCGCGCCGCCAATGAGCAGCAGCTCGATCAGACTCTGACCAAAGCGATCGGTTGCGAGCATTGGTTTGGGTGACAAAAACAGTGCCCAAATGACGACGGTAAGCACGAACACTCCGAGCCCGATGACCAGGCCAGGCAGCGGGAACGACCAAGCAAACATCGCCCAAATGGTGATGCTCAGCACGATCACCAGGTGGAAGAGTGCGCGTAGCGCCTGAATCACAAACTGAGAACGCTGGGAAACCTCGGTCACATTCTTGCTCACCCCGACAGTCTACCGGCGGGCATCCTGAGGGGAGGCAGCGTGTCAGGGCTGAGGGCGTGCAGCGTGTCAGACGGCGTGAGTAGACTGAATATCAGGGCACGCAACGACCAGGGAGGTGCAATGGACGGCATCGCATCGTGGATCGAGCGCCTCTTTGATGGGTCGCTCTTTGCCGGCGGCATCTTCTTGGTCATCGGCATCGTTGGTGCGCTGCTGCTCATCATCTCGGTCGTGCTCGACGGCGTCTTTGACTTTTT
>JAAZFP010000275.1 GCA_012511645.1 Microbacteriaceae bacterium | reverse complement strand
GGGCAGCTACCAGCAGCGCGAGGCAATCGCTCATTCGCTCGATGATCTGCTTGCCGAGTGCGGAACGACGTATGCGGTTGCGCTTTGTCCTCTCGACGGCCAGAAGGCACTGCTCGAAACGACCGCTAACCTCGATGGACAGCCGCTGCGTGCGACGGACGGTACGGAAGTGACGGGGACGATGTTCAGTGGGTATCTGACGGCAGCGCTGTATAAGCTCGGCGAGATGCGCAGTGATCAGCTGACGACGGCCGGCGAAGCGCTTGCGGGCAACCAGGTCGCAATTGATGAGATTGCCTCGAGTATGAGCAGCGGAGGCGAGGCCGTGGGCGCAAGCGGGATGCTCGTGCGGTGCCTTTCGGCCCCGCTGAACACCAACCTCGTGGGGGTCTACCACTACATCGAGACTCAGGGGCTTCCGGAGCTGCTCGGTGGCCCAGAGGTGAGCGATGCGACCGTGGGCCCCTACTTGAATCTGACCTGCGAAGCGCACCCAGATCGGGGCGAAGATCACCTGAACTTCTCGAACACCAGCGACTCGACCATGATGGTGTTTGGGGTGACCGGTGATCACGCCACCCCGTATGCGGGTGCCGTGCAGATGGTGGAGGAGCTCGGTAACGCGAGGCTCGTGACGGTTGAAGGCGCCGGACACATTGCGACGTTCACGCGAGGATCAGCCTGCGCTGATCAGATCGCGACGGAGTTCTTTGTGCAGGGCACCATCCCTGCTGAGGGCACCGTCTGCACCGACGGCTAAGCGCTGACGGCTGAGCACCGACGGCTGAGCGGTGCTCACACCCCGAGCCGCACCCAGCGGGTACCGTGGGCCCGAATGCCGAGCGTGACCGCGCGCGCGGCCATAAAGGCGATCGCGAAGGCCGCGGTGAGCGCCACGAGCGCTGCGGTGCCCGTCGGCACGAGCACGGTGACGGCCCACAGCACTGGTAGGTAGACGGCGAGGTTCACGAGGCTCGTCCACGCGAGATAGCGCGCGTCACCCGCGCCCATCAGCACGCCGTCGAGCACGAAGACGTAGCCGCCGAGCGGCAGCGAGATCCCCAGCACAATCAGTGACGGTGGCAGCACCGCGAGCAGCTGCGGATCGCTCGTGAACACGAACCCAAGCACCGGGCTCGCCGCGGCAAGCAGCGCACCGAACACGACCCCGCAGACGATGCCCCAGAACACGGTGCGTCGCAGCACCTGACGCGCGCGCTCGCCGTCGCGGGCTCCCAGCGCGTCACCGACGAGCGCCTGCGCCGCAATGGCGAGCGCGTCGAGGGCGAACGCCGCCGTCGAGAACAGGGTGAAGATGATTTGATAGCCAGCGGTTGCGACCGTGCCGTGCGTGGCAGCCGCAGCGACGGTGAGCAGCAGCGCGGCGCGCAGGCCGATGGTGCGCACGAACAGCCACCCGCCGCTGACGCCGGCCTGGGTGAACCCGTCGCGCCGGGGCAGCAACCCGGCGCCGTGCCTGCGCGTGTGCCGCACGATGATCACGAGGTAGACCGCAACCATGCCCCACTGGGCGACGACCGTGCCCCAGGCGCTCCCCGCGATGCCCCATCCGAGCCCGTAGATGAACCACCAGTTGAGCAGCGCGTTCGCGGTGAACCCGATGCCGGCGACATACAGCGGGGTGCGGGTGTCTTGCAGGCCGCGCAGCAGCCCCATCGCGGCGAACACGACGAGCATCGCGGGCAACCCCGCGCACGAGATGGTCAAGAAAATGCGCGCCTGGGCAGCCACGGCTTCGTCGGTGCCAAAGATCGACACGAGCGGATCAGCGAGCGCCCACATCGCGAGCCCCAGCACCGCTCCGAGACCGAAGGCGAGCCAGAGCCCATCGATGCCGGCCTGCACGGCACCCCGCAGATCCCCGGCGCCCCGGCGCCGGGCCACCAGGGGTGTCGTCGAGTAGGCGAGAAAGATCATGAGCCCCACTGCGGTCTGCAGCACCGTGCTCGCGATCGCGAGGCCAGCGAGCGGGGTCGCGCCGAGGTGCCCAACGAGCGCCGAATCAACGATGAGAAACAGCGGCTCGGCAACGAGCGCGCCGAGCGCCGGCACCGCGAGCGAGGCAATGCGGCGGTCAATGGCACGTTTCGAGCGCATCAGACTAGGGTACTCGCACTCCTCACTCACACCCCTTGATCCCGCTCCCGCGATTCAGCCACGATCGCTAGAGTGAGACGCATGGCAGCTACAGACGTGACCTCACCCGGCAACTACGGCCCCTCTGGCATCGATCTCGCTGAGCTCGACCCAGCGATTCGCCCGCAGGATGACCTGTTCCGTCATGTGAATGGGCAGTGGATCGCCCGCACCGAGATTCCCGCTGACAAGGCTCGCTATGGCTCGTTTGCGGTGCTCGCAGAAAACGCCGAGGCGGCCGTGCGTGACATCATCACCGGCATGAGTGCCCCTGAACCAGGCCTCATCGAGGGTGGCGCCGATCGCGAGGCCGACAAGATTGCTGCGCTCTACGCGAGCTTCATGGATGTGGCGCGCGCCGACGCGCAGGGCGCGACTCCCATTGCAACTGATCTTGACCGAGCCGCCAACGTGTCGTCGATCGATGAGCTCGTGACCCTCGTCGCCGAGCTCGAGCGCCAGGGCCTCGGCGGGTTCTTTGGCATGGGTGTCGACAATGACCCCGGCAACCCCGACCGCTACATCGTGTTCGTGATGCAGGGCGGCATCGGCCTGCCCGACGAGTCATACTTTCGCGAGGATCAGTTCGCCGAGATCCGCGAGCAGTACCGCGAGCACATCGCCCGCATGCTGCAGCTCGTCGGCATCGCTGAGGGCGAGGCCGAGCACTTTTCGGCCCTCGCGTTCGACCTCGAGTCGCGCATCGCGGCCAAGCACTGGAACCGGGTTGACAGCCGCGACATTCAAAAGCTCTACAACCTGCGCACCTTCGCTGACCTGCAGCAGCTTACCCCCGCGTTGAACTGGTCGAACTACCTGAGCGTGGCCGGCGCCCCTGAGCAGGCATTCGCCGAGGTCGTCGTGGGTCAGCCCGACGCGATCGAGGGGCTCGCAGATCTGCTCGTCGAAGATGAGCTCGAGTCGTGGCGCGCCTGGCTGATCTGGCAGATCGTGCGCGGATCAGCGGCGCTGCTGTCGCAAGAGATCTCGCGCGCCAACTTCGAGTTTTATGGCACCGTGCTCACGGGCGCCCAGGAGCAGCGCGAGCGGTGGCGCCGCGGCGTGTCATTCGTGGAGGGCGCGGTCGGTGAGGCCGTCGGCAAGCTCTATGTCGAGCGTCACTTCGACGAGTCGTCAAAGGCCGCCATGGATGTGCTCGTCGACCACCTCATCGAGGCCTACCGCGACTCAATCGTGGCGCTCGACTGGATGGGCGAAGACACCAAGCAGCGCGCACTCGAGAAACTGGGCACGTTCACCCCAAAGATTGGCTACCCGGTGAAGTGGCGCGACTATTCGGCGCTTGCGGTCGACGCGACCGATCTGCTTGGCAACTCGCGCCGCGTCGCCGAGATGGAGTTTGACCGCGAGCTCGGCAAGGTGGGCAAGCCCATCGATCGCGACGAGTGGTTCATGACCCCGCAGACGGTCAATGCCTACTACAATCCGGGCTTCAACGAGATCGTGTTCCCGGCGGCCATCTTGCAGCCCCCGTTCTTCGATGTGACCTGGGACGACGCTGCGAACTTCGGCGCCATCGGCGCGGTGATCGGCCACGAGATTGGTCACGGCTTCGACGATCAGGGGTCGCGCTATGACGGTGATGGCAAGCTCACCGACTGGTGGACCGAAGACGACCGGGCTGCGTTTGAGGCGCGCACCGGTGCGCTCATCGCGCAGTACAACGCGCTGTCACCAGAGGGCGCGGACGGTCAGAAGGTAAACGGCGAGCTCACCATCGGTGAGAACATCGGTGACCTATCGGGGCTCGAAATCGCATGGAAGGCCTACCTGCGTTCGCTGAACGGCGCAGAGCCTCCCGTGGTCGAGGGGCTCACCGGCGCCGAGCGCTTCTTCTTGGCGTGGGCGCAGGCTTGGCAGCAGACGTCACGGCCCGAAGAGACGGTGCGGCTGCTCACCATCGACCCACACTCACCGAACGAGTTCCGCTGTAACCAGATTGTCGCGAATCTCACCCCGTTCCACGAGGCATACGGTACACAGCCGGGTGATGCGCTCTGGCTCGCACCCGAGGATCGCGTCGCTATTTGGTGAGTCTCCCCAGGCCGGCGGCTATGCCGTGACGCGGTGCTCGTCGCAGCGCGCGTCGAGGTGGGCTTCACACGCCACAAACCGCGCGCGGCAGCCACCCCGCTCACCGCAGTCGATGACGCGGTTTGAGGGAGCCTCGCACACCGCGCAGCGGCCGAGCACCTCGGCGCCGGGCGCGAAGTCCATCGCTTCGCGGCCGTCGAAGACGGCAAGCGACCCCTCCCACAGCCCGTCATTGCCGAACGCTTCGCCGTAGCGCACCACGCCGCCGTCGATTTGGTAGACCTCGCCAAACCCACGGTTCTTCATCGCGGCAGAGAGAATCTCGCAGCGAATGCCGCCCGTGCAATAGGTGATGACGGGTCGATCCTTGATGTCATCAAACACACCTGACTCGATCTGCTCGATAAAGCCGTGCGTGGTGCGCACATCGGGCACGATCGCGTCTTTGAACCGGCCGATCTCGGCCTCCCAGGCGTTGCGCCCGTCGAAGAAGACAACCTCCTCGCCGCGCGCCTCGACCAGGGCGTTCACCTGGGCGGGGCTCAAGTGCTGCCCGCCGCCCACGACACCGTTCTCATCAACGATGGTCTCATCGGGAATGCCGAAGGCGACGAGTTCATCGCGCACTTTCACGCTGAGCTTTGGAAAGTCGCTGATCTGCTGCCATCGCGGGCCGCGATCCACGCCCTTGAGCAGCTGCGGTGTGGCTGGTGCGAAGCCGGTCGCGTCGCTCCACTTCACCCCGAGCCCCGAAAACGGGGTGTACTCGCGACTGCGCTTGAGGTATTGCTTGCAGGCGTCGATTTCGCCGCCGACCGTGCCATTGATGCCGTGCTTCGAGATGATGATGCGCCCGCGCAGGCCGAGCGACTCGCACAACTCGCGCTGCCAGAGCATCACCGCTTCGGGGTCGGCGATGGGCGCGAAGGCGTAATACAGCAGGATTTTGGGCTCAGACACCCCTCAATCGTACGGTGTCTTTGATTCGCGGTCGTTAGTTCGCGCTGACGCGCTGTTCGTCGGCCTTGCGGGCCACATCGATGCGCTGCTGCTGCTCGGGGCTGCGTACGAGCGCTGGCACGACCTCGTGCTGATCAGTCACAATGACGACGTCGTGATCGACGTGGTCGGCCATGGCGTGCACCGTGTCAATAAAATCTCGTCGACGAATCGCGTCGAGAATGCGCGCGTGGTCGCGCTCCATTTCGCTGGCCGAGGCGACGTTTGCGAGGCGCCCGCGGTGGGCGGGGGTGCGCAACTGGTCGTTCGTGCCCGCGTACAGCGAGGCAAGCAGTCGGTTCTTCGCGGCGTCAAAGATCAGCCGGTGAAAGCGGCTGTCGAACGCCGATGACTCATTGCCGCTCATCAGCACGGGGCACCTCGTGCAGCCGCGCTCTTCGATCATGGCCTGTTCGAGCGCCTGGAGGTCTTCGTCGGTGCGGTGCAGCGACGCCTGCTGCGCGGCCTCGAGCTCGAGGGCGCGGCGGTAGCCCAGAATCTCTTCGAGCGTGAAGTCGTTCAAGAACTCATTGAGCAGGGTGCTGGTCGGCGCGGCTGAGCGCACAAACGTGCCGCGACCAGGCAGGGTCTCGAGCATGCCGATCGATGCGAGGGAGCGAACCGCTTCGCGCACCGTGCTGCGACCGACACCAATTTGTTCGGCCAGCTCAGGCTCAATTGGAATGCGGCTGCCCACCGGCCACGCACCGGTCGTGATGTGGCGCCGCAAATATGCGAGCGTCGAACGTGCCCGCTCGGAGCCCGTTGTTTTGACCGCCACGCTTGCCCTCCTGATGCACGCCGCGCGCCACAGCGCGGATCCACGCACCAGTATACCGAGTGGGGTTTGGGCCATAGGCTGGGAGCACCACCACATCGCAGGGTGAAGTCATGCAGGGAGGCAGAAGAATGGCCAGTGCCGGTCGAGGCGTCATCAACCCCTACGCGCAGATGCGTCAGGTGCCCGAGTTTGAGGTGACAAGCGCGCAGGTGCGCGCGGGCGAGCCGCTGCCAGCATCGGTGTTTGGCGCCGACGCGGGTGGCGCGGATCAGTCGCCGCAACTTGCCTGGAGCGGGGCGCCCGAGGGCACACTCAGCTACGCCATCACCTGCTTCGACCCCGATGCCCCGACTGGTTCGGGCTTCTGGCACTGGGCGGTTGCGAACGTCCCAGCCGACGTGACCTCGCTCGCCGCTGGTGCGGGCGACCCCTCACATGGCCTGCTGCCCGAGGGGGCGATCACGCTGCCAAACGAGATGCGCGTGCCCGCGTTTATCGGCGCAGGGCCGCCCGAAGGCACCGGGGTGCACCACTACTGGTTCGTCGTGCACGCGCTGAACGTCGCCCACATCGACATTGATCCGCAGGCGACGCCGGCGGTGCTCGGCTTCATGATGCGCGACGCGGTCGTCGGCCGCGCGATCCTGGTCGGCACCGGCGAGTTCGGAGGTGCAGCATGAGCGCAGAGCCGTCAGCACAAGCAGAGCTTTCAATACAAGCGGAGCCGTCAGCACACGCGGTGAAGCAGCGCGCCGCTGTCGAGCAGTTGCCCGCCTATGTGCAGGGTAAGTCGGTGCCGAACGCGGTGAAGCTCTCGTCGAACGAGAACCCGTACCCTCCGCTCGCATCCGTGCTCGATGTCACCCGTGCGAAACTCGAGAGCTTCCATCTCTACCCCGACATGGGCGCGACCCAGGTGCGTCAGCGCATCGCCGATCATCTTGGGGTCTCGCTCGACGAGGTCGCGGTTGGCGCAGGATCGGTCGAGGTTGCTCAGCAACTGATCAACGCCTCCGCTGATGAGGGCGACGAAGTGATCTTCGCTTGGCGGTCGTTCGAGGCGTACCCGATTCTCGTGCAAATAGCGGGCGCCACCCCCGTGCGTGTGCCGCTCACCGCAGACGAGCGACACGACCTCGATGCGATGGCCGCGGCGATCACCCCACGCACCCGACTCATCTTCATCTGCACCCCCAACAACCCGACCGGCACGACCGTCAGCGCGGACGAGGCTGAAGCGTTTCTTGCGCGGGTGCCGAGCGATGTGCTCGTCGTCATCGACGAGGCCTACACGCACTTCGACACTGACTCGAACTCGGTGAACGGGCTCGACCTGTTTCGCCGCTACCCAAATGTCGCCGTCTTGCACACCTTCTCGAAGGCCTACGGCCTTGCGGGGCTGCGCATCGGCTATGCGGTCGCGAACGAGCGCATTGCTGGCAACCTGCGTCGCGTCGCGGTGCCGTTCGGGGTGAGTGACCTCGCCCAGGCCGCGGCGATTGCCTCGCTCGACGCCGAAACCGAGCTGCAACAGCGCATCGATCAGATCGTCAGCGAGCGCACTCGGCTGTTGCAGGCGGTGCGCGACGCTGGTTGGCACACCCCCGACTCGTTCGGCAACTTCATCTGGCTGCGCACCGGGGAGCGCACCCCAGAGATCGACGAGACTCTGAAACAGGGTGGCGTGGTGGCGCGAGCCTACGGCGCCGAGGGCATCAGAATCACAGTCGGCGACCGCGACATGAATGACCGTTTCTTGTCGGCCTTACAGGGGATCACGCCCGTCAGCTTCTAGAGTTGAGGCATGGGCGAGCACGACGACTCCGGCATCACTTCCGGGAACACTTCCGGGAACACAGAAGCCGAGATCCTCGTGCGAGCAGCCATCGCCCGCACCGAAGCCTGGCTCGCGACGCTCGGCATCAGCCCGGTGCTGCGAGACGAGGCGTCACGCCTAGATCAGCGAGCTTCCCGACCTGACTTGCTCGACGCTGCGGCCGATGACGCCGACTCGTTTGCCTTCACCAGACGTCTGCTTGAGGCGGTCGCAGGGGGCAGTGACCATTTTGCTGCAGCGCTTGAGCTGCGCGACGCCAGCCGCGACCTGCCGCGATCGATGCCCGCCTTTGAACGCTTCGCGGTGAAAGCCGGTGGGCTCGCCTCGCTCGGCATGCCCTGGGCGGTGCTACCCGCAGCCCGCACCTGGCTGCGCGAGCGCGTGTCACACCTCGTCGTGGCCGCAGACACATGGTCGCCCGAGGGCAACGAACCACCCACTCTGCTTGCGCTCACCTGCGCTGAGATCGCGGGAGATGCTGCGGCCCAGCAGGAGCTCGATCGGCTTGCCTCGCTTGCCGCGCAACCCGGTGTAACCCACCTGGCGGTCGACGTGGCGCGGATCGTGCCTGGAGGGCTTGCCGGCGACTGGGCGCTCGACCACGAGGCGAAGCGAGGCGCTGAGGCCCTGACCCGTGTGCTCGCGGTTGCGCAGCAGCACGACACCGTGGTGATTCTCGAATCGAGCGATTACCGCAGTTCGTTGCTCGCCGCACACATGCTCGCGCAGGCACTGAGCGACCGCGACCTTGCTCATGCGCGCACCGGGATCAGCCTGGCGGCCGAACTGCCCGAATCACTGCAGACCGCAGAGGCGATCATTCAGCTGTCGCGGGCGAGAGTGCTCGCCGGCCACATGCCGATTGAGGTGACCGTGCGTGTGGCGGGCATCGCAGGAGGCGAACAGATCGCATCGATCCTGAGCGGCCTGCCCGTTGCCACGATTGATGGTGACCTCGAGCAGACAGCGCAGTGGATCAGGCTCGTCACGCTGCTGCTTGCGAACAGTGATGTCGTGCGCACGGTCGCTGCATCAGATGACCCGCTGCTGCTCGCCCTCACAACACAGATTGCTGAGGGGCACGCGGGGGAGCGTACCCGCGACGTACTCACCCTGCAGGTGCGAGCGGGGGTGGCCACCTCGCTCGAAACCGCGCTGACAGAACACGGCTTTACCGTGCGACGACGGCTCCCGTTGGCCCCAAAGTCTGGGTTCGCTGGAGTGGTCGAGTATCTCATCGCGCTCGCCGCAGATACACTCGACGCCGATTCTGTGCTCACCCACACACGTGCGTTGCTCGCGGCTGACCCTGGTGCGCTGCAACAGAGTGCCGCACGGCTCGATGAAGCGTTGCAGAGTGCGATGCAACCTGCGCCGGAAAGTCATCGTGTGCAGCATCGCGCGCTCGAGTGGAGCGACGAAGCTCGACACACCTCCGCGTACTACCGTGACCCGACCCAGGCGGTCACGGTCGCAACCGCTGGTCTCACCGCCGCGGTGCTGAGCCTCACCCGAGCGCACACCGGAGAATTGACCCTTGAGCTCGCGGGCCCCCTGCAGCGGGTACCGGTGATCTCTGCGACCGGGTTCGCAAATGAACCGGTCACCGACGCGAGCAGTTTTGAGAACCGTGAGTGGGCCAAGAACGCTCTCGTCCGGGCGAGAGAAAGCGATATTGGGCTTGAATCGGTGTTGAGGGCCCAGGCTGATGCGCGGTCACTTGAGACCGTTGTCACGAGAGCAGGCGAGGCCAGCCAACAGTGGCGCGAAGTGCGCCCCGCCGAGCGGGGTCGCCAGGTGACAGGGCTTGCACTCGCGATTGCAGCAGCCCGCGAACGACTGATTGAAGCGCAGGTCGCCGAATCTGGTGCGCCTCTCAGCCTCATTGACACAGATATCAGCGGAGCCATCGACGCCGCCCGGTATCTCGGACAGCTCGCGCACGGGCTCGGCGCGGTGCGCGGCGCGCAGTTTGTGCCGGACAGGGTCGCGGTGGTCGTGGCTGATGCCGGCTCGTCACTGCGTGACCGGACGGAAGCGATGCTTGCGATGGTGGCGGCAGGGGCAGCAGTGGTGCTCATCGCCGACCAGGCCGTAGCCCGTTCGTCCGCGATATTGATCGATGTCGCGCAGACCGCAGGACTTGCGGCAGGGCTGATCACGCTGTTAGTACCAGAGAATGGGTCAGGCAGCAGCGCAGAGGGTGCGATGACTGAGCTTGCGACACAGGTCATCGCTGACCCGCTGGTGGATCGCGCGACGGTGCTGGGCAGCCGAGACACGGCGACCGCGCTGCTGCGCCGACGGCCAGACCTGCCAGTTCTCGGAAGGTTCGTGGCGGCCGGCGTCGCGGTCATCACCGGCACCGCTGACCCGATTGCGGCGGCCCGCCATGTGGTTCGTTCAGCGTTTGGTGCGGGGCATACTGATCCGAGCGTCGCCCGGGCTGTCGTGTTGGTTGGGTCAGCCGGGCGCTCCGAGACGTTGCGCGCGGCGCTCGCCGACGCGGTGTCTTCGCTTGAGGCGGGCAACACGGCGAAACCGCGGGGTGCTGATCCTCGGGCATTTGCTGTTGGGCCGCTGCCGCGGCCGCTCACCGAGGCGCAGCTGCGCACCCTCACCCATCTCGAGCCGGGCGAGGAGTGGGTGGTGCGACCGGTGCCGCTCGACGATGAGAAACTGCTCTGGCGGCCCGGGCTGCGGTTTGGGGTAAGCAAGTCGTCGCCGTTCTGGAACGATGCCGCCTCGTTGCCCGTCATCGGGGTCACGAGTGTGCACACCATGAGCGAAGCCATCGCGCTCACCAATCGCGTCGGAGCGGGTGGCGTTGCCGCGCTCCACGCGACGGACCCCGCCGAGACGATTCCATGGCTTGAGCGCACCGATGCGGCGATGCTGTCACTCGGTCGCGCGACCACCGATGTGCGTGTGGAGCGCCAACCGTGGGGCGGGTGGCGGCAGGCCGGCATGGGAGGTGTCGCGCTCGCGGGCGGGCCGAACCGACTGTTCACGCTTGGATCGTGGCAGCTGCGCGAGGGAACCGCGAGCCAAACCCTGCACCTGCGAGGCCTCTCGCCCGAGGTGCAGGTGCTGATTGAAACGGCGCAGGCATCGCTCGATTATCAAAGCTTTGATCGTGTGCGGCGCGC
>JAAZFP010000027.1 GCA_012511645.1 Microbacteriaceae bacterium | reverse complement strand
TCTCCCACCGCAAAGCCGGGAACGAGCCTCGCCGCGGGCACGCCTGCCGCAACCGCGGTGAGCGCCAGGCGCACATGCGCTGCAACCCCGCCCACGCGCGATGATGCGGGCTGCCCGACCTCATCGGTGACCGTCAGCACGCGTACGGCATACGCGGCAGGATCAGCGGCAGGCTGAGGTGAGAGTCGGCCCGTCAGGACTACCCGAGTGCCGGGCGACCAGTCTGCCGGCACGGCCTCAGCGTCTGGTAGCCAGAGCATAACCGGCATCGCACCGGATTCGGTATCAAGTGCGGCTCTTACCCACGCATGTGACGACACACTCCCCTCACGCGATTCGGGATACCCGCTCAGCGTCGCGGAAGCCTCAAGCGTGTCGCCCCGTTCGACGCTCATCGCGACCCGTGGGTCACCACGAACCGTTTCGAGCGTCATCACCCGCACGCTGACCAACGTTAACGCCGCGCAGCTGAGCGCCAGGGTCAGCACGGTTGCCACGATTCTGCTGCTCGATGTGTCGTGCCCCGGCATCCGTCGTGCTGCTCTCCCGCGAAGCACCAATAGCGCGCACACCGCGGTCAAGAGCGCCCCGCCGACCGTGCACACCCGCGCGACTCCGGGGAATGAGACTGCGCAGGCGGCCGTCGCCCACGCGACGAGCGCAGGCGCAAGCAGTCGCCACCTTCCAGGCGGTGCCGCCCGGTCGCCGTCGCTCACAGTGTGACGAGGTCTCGCAGGTCGTCGAACGTTTTTTGGCCAATGCCTGACACATCGAGCAGCTGGTCCACGCTCGTAAACGGGCCATTAGCCTCGCGCCAGTCCAAAATGCGCTGGGCAAGCGAGGGGCCAACCCGTGGCAACTGTTCGAGCGCAGCCGCGTCTGCACCGTTGAGACTCACCAGACCGCCGGCAACCACAGCCCCAGTCTCGGTGCCGGCCCCCGCCTCCGCGGCAACCACCTGCTCCGCATTCGGCACCGTGATTTGCTCCCCATCGGTTAATAACCGCGCAAGATTGACGCTCGACAGCACTGCGGCATCGGTGGCGCCGCCCGCCGCATCGATAGCCGCAGACAGTCGCGAGCCGGCTGGCAATTCAACCACCCCAGGAGTCGCCACCTCACCGACCACATGCACCACAATGATCTCGGCCGAGCCGCCCAGCTCGGTGTCATCGGCTGCGTTACTCTCACCAGGCTGCTGCAGCTGACCGATACCGAGCGGCTCATCGACCTGGTCGAAGCCCGGCTCATGCGTCTGCGTCAACACGGTGGTTGCAGCGATCGTCAGCACCGCAATGAGCACCACCAGCGCGGCGAGACCGGGAGGCGACAGCGCCCGCCGCAGCAAGCTACGAGCCGGGGCTGGGTCGTGGATCTCGAGCGGTTCAGGCGCCGGTGACTCTCGCCACGGCCTGCGGGTCGTGCTCTCTACAGACGAGTGAGGAAGTCGTGTCGGTTCGCGCATGCGCCAACCGTAGAGGCGACGAGCGTCGTCCGCGTGTCATTTCACACATCGGTGGATAACTCAGCAAAAATGACGCACTCGTGGCCCTGTGGACGACGATTGAATTCGCCTGTTCAGTCGCCGAGCAGCATGGCGCTCAGGGCCGGTTAGCGCGCCGATGATCGAGCCGCAGCGCCACCAGCTGGGTCACGAAGTGCACACCCTGCCGCAGCGATCCCTTTGAAGCACCCGCGTGCCTGGTGCCAAAGGTGAATGGTACCTCGGCGAAGGTGAGTGGTTGACGCACGAGCATTTCAAGCAGAATCTTAAATCCTTTCGGCTTCAACGTGTCGAGTGCCAAGGCCGTACGGTCGAACAGAAAGAAGCCGGTCAGCGGATCGGTACAGCCCCGCAAACGCGACGGGAAGAGCGCCTTCACGAGCCTGGTCGAGGTGGTTGAGACGCGGCGTCGCAGCGCACTCGCGAGCCCACCGGCTGACCCACCGCCCGCGTAGCGCGAGGCAATGACGATGTCCACGTCTCGCCGATCAGCGCGCTCAACGAGCTGACCGATAAGCTCGGGCGGGTGCTGCAGGTCTGCGTCCATGACGACGCAGCGGTCATATCGCGCGATGCGGGCGCCCTCTACCACGGCGCCACCGAGGCCGCCCGAGCCCTCCACCCGATGCAAGCATCGCAGCGGAACGGCTGAGTCGCGTGCGACCGCGGCGATCACCTCGGGGGTGTTATCAGTCGAGTCATCCACGCACAGCACCTCGACCGGCAGATCACGCAGCCGTGGGTCGCCCGCGACCGCCCGACCAATACGCGCCATCAGTTCGGCAATGTTGCCGGACTCGTTATAGGTGGGCACAAGGATCGAGAGTCCCCGCTTCGCACCCTCACCGCCCATTAGCGGGTCGCGATGCTGACAATCTTTGGCACTCGCACGATCACGTTCACGATCTCTCGATCACCGATCGCCCGGATGACGGCGGCAGACGCTCGAGCGGCGGCTTCGGCATCAGCCTCGCTGACCGAAGCAGGCAGCGTCAGGCGATCGCGCACCTTGCCGTCGACCTGCACGACCATCGTGACCTCGTCTTCGACGAGTAGCGACGGCTCAGCTTTCGGCCACGGCTGCAGCGCAACCGTGGGCTCATGCCCGAGATTTGCCCACATGTCTTCGGCGGCATACGGTGCGAACATTGACAGAATCACGGCGATCGCCTCCGCCGATTCGCGCACCGCTGGATCAGCCGCACCGGCGCCCGAGTCGATCGTCTTGCGGGTCACGTTGACCTGCTCCATGAGGCGCGCGACCACCACATTGAACTTATAGTGCTCGACGAGCCCCGGGGCGTCTTCGAGCAGATGGTGCGTGTGACGCCGCAGCGCTACGTCTCCCCCGCTGAAGTCAGCACCGGGATCAGACGCAACATCGCCCGCGACACGCCACGCACGAGCGAGGAACTTCGCCGAGCCCTGCACCGACACGTCGGCCCAGTCGATGTCGTCCTCGGGTGGCCCCGCGAACGCGAGGGTGACGCGAAGCGCGTCGGCGCCGTGCTCGCGCAGCTCGCTCGCAAACTCGACAAGGTTGCCCTTCGACTTCGACATTTTGGCGCCATCCTGCAGCACCATCCCCTGATTGAGGAGTGCGGTGAATGGCTCCTCAAAGTCAAGGTAGCCCATGTCGTGCAGCACCTTCGTGATGAAGCGCGAGTAGAGCAGGTGCAAAATCGCGTGCTCAACGCCACCAGCGTACTGATCAATTGGGCCCCACTTGCGTGCGAGCTCAGGATCGAACGCTTGGGAGTCGTCGTTTGCCGAGAGGAAGCGCAGGTAGTACCACGAGCTGTCGACGAAGGTGTCCATCGTGTCAGGGTCGCGGGTCCAAGTGTCACCGGTTTCTGGATCGGTCACGGTAGCCCACTCGGTTGCGGCGCCCAGCGGCGACGACCCCTTGGGCTTCAGGTCAAGCCCTGCAGATGCGGGCAGAGTCACGGGCAACTCACTGCTGTTGACCGGGCGCATTTCGCCGGCGGCCCCGTGCAGAATCGGAATTGGGGTGCCCCAGTACCGCTGGCGCGAAATCAGCCAGTCGCGCAGGCGGTAGGTCTTCGCGGCGCGACCCGTGCCGCGCTCCTCCAGCACCGCAACCGCCTTCGCAATCGCCTCGTCTTTGCGCAGCCCATCGAGTGGGCCAGAGTTCACGAGCACACCGTCACCGGCGGTTGCGATGCCGCTCACTGCAGGATCCTGAAGCGCCACCCCGTCCTCGTCGCGTGCGTCAACGACCACACGCACGGGCAGTTCAAACTTCAGCGCAAAATCGAGGTCGCGCTGGTCGTGGGCGGGCACCGCCATGATCGCGCCGTGACCGTAGTCGGCCAGTACATAGTCAGATGCCCAGACAGGAATGCGCTCACCGTTCACCGGATTGATCGCGAAGTGGTCGAGGAACACGCCGGTCTTTTCGCGGTCGGCGTTCTGCCGGTCGATCTCGCTCTGCTTCTGCGTTGCGGTGAGGTATTCCTCAAACTGCATGCGGGCCTCTTCTGAGGCGCTTGCTGCGAGTTCTGCGGCGAGGTCACTGTCGGGCGCAACCACCATAAACGTGGCGCCGTACAGGGTATCGGGGCGCGTCGTGAAGACGGGCACGCGATCTTCACGGCCCTCAATCTCAAACTCAACCTCGGCGCCTTCTGATCGGCCGATCCAGTTGCGCTGCATGTTGAGCACCTTCGTGG
>JAAZFP010000274.1 GCA_012511645.1 Microbacteriaceae bacterium | reverse complement strand
GTAGAAGCGGTGGTCAACGACCGGCGCCTCGCCACCGAACTGGTCATCCATCGCGCCGCGGGCGATCAGCCAGTCGACGAGCTCGATGCCCTCTGAGCCTGCCTCGTCGACGTACTCGAGGTGATCCCACTCAGTGAGGCCCATGGGGTCGGCGATCAGGTGGTCCATGAACGCGTTGTCCCACTCCTCATTGATGAGGCCGGCGCGCGGGCCCTGCAGCTGGTGGCTCATGCCGCCGGTGCCCCAGATCTGCACGTTGAGCTCGGGGCCATCCCACTTATCGAGCGCGCGGCGAATCGCCTTGCCGAGCTCGTAGCAGCGGCGGCCCGAGGGCACGGGGTACTGCACGACGTTGACCGCGAGGGGAATGACACGCACGGGCCACTCTTCTTCGGGGCTGAGCTCGCCGTACACGAGTGACAACGGCACGGTGAGCCCGTGGTCGACCACCATCTCGTTGACGAGGGTCAGGTCGAAGTCATCCTGGATCACCGACTGCGCGATGTGCGCGGCGAGCTCAGGGTACCCCTTGACGTCGGGCACCGGGCGGGGGGCATAGCCCTCATCAGCGACCGGGTACTCTGCACCCGTGCCGAGCACGAAGGTCGGAATGAGTGACGAGTCGAACGCGGTGGCGTGGTCGTTGTAGACGAGGATCACGACGTCAGGCGTGTTTTCCTTGGCCCACTTGCGGGTCCACTCGTAGCCCGAGAAGACCTTCTGCCAGTAGGGCTCTTCGGTCTTGCCGAGGTCCATCGCTGCGCCGATTGCGGGCACATGCGAGGTGTAGAGCGCCGAGGTGAACTTGGCCGGAGCGTTGGGGCGCATGGTCTCGGCCTTTTCGCCCTTCTCGGGAGGGGTCCAACCGTCGAGATCCTTGAGGCGCACGCCCTCGGGTCGGCGACCGCCCGACACCATCATGTCGCGGTAGGCAGCCTCTGACATGCCGGTCATCGAGCCGGCCATCTGCTGGAAGCTAAGGCCGTGGGTCGCGCCGATCTTCGAGAGGAAGTAGATGTTGCCACCCTCGGCCATCATCGCATTGAGGTCCATGTCGAGCACAGCCTGGCGCTGCTTCTCTGAGAGCGGCCACTCATCGAGGTAGGCCTCACGGTCGGCGAGGTAGCGCTCGCGGTTCTCGGGCTTCATCAGCGACATCGAGAACTGGTTCAGGTGGTATCCCTTGCGAGCCATCTCCGCGTCGAAGATGATCGTTCCGGGAACGTCTTTGTAGGGCTTGTCGAGTGACATGGTCATACTCCTTCGGGCCAGTAGAGGCGGGTTGGGTTGTCGGCGAGCAGCTGCTGCTGCAGCTCGGGCGTCGGGGCAATCTGGGGGATGTAATCAACCAGCAGGCCGTCATCAGGCATGTGGTCTTTGAGGTTGGGGTGGGGCCAGTCGGTTCCCCACAGGACGCGGTCAGGAAACTCCTCGACCACGCGACGGGCAAATGGCACCACGTCGGTGTAGGCGCGCTGCTCGCCATCGAGGGCGCGGGGCCCCGTGACGGTCAGTCGCTCTGGGCAAGACACCTTGGTCCACACGTTCGGGTTCTCACGCATGAAGCGCATGAACAGCTCGAACTCTGGCCCATTCGGGTCTTTGGTGACGTCGGGGCGACCCATGTGGTCAACGACGACGTCGGTAGGAATCGCGGAGAAGAAGTCGTACAGTTCAGGCAGGTCTTCAGCCTCAAAGTAGATGACGACGTGCCAACCGAGGGGCGCGATCTTCGCGACGATCTCTTCGAGCGAATCGGTCGGCACCCGATCAACAAGGCGCTTCACGAAGTTGAAGCGCACTCCGCGCACACCAGCCGCGTGCAGCTCAGCGAGCTGCTCGTCGGTGACGTCGCGGCGAACGGTTGCCACACCGCGCGCGCGGCCGCCGCTGCGCTGAAGCGCGTCAACGAGGGCGCTGTTGTCGGCGCCGTGGCAGGTGGCCTGCACAATGACGTTGCGGTCGAAGCCGAGGTGATCGCGCAGCGCGAAGAGCTGCTCAGCCGAGGCGTCGCACGGCGTGTACTTGCGCTCGGGCGCGAACGGGAACTGCTCGCCGGGGCCAAACACATGGCAGTGTGCGTCGACGGCTCCGGCTGGCACCTGGAACGTGGGCTTCGTGGGCCCGTCATACCAGTCAAGCCAGCCAGCGGTTTTCTCGAACCCGCCCGTGGTGTCTCCGTGTGCCATGTGCTTAGTCCTCGATGTATTCCAGGCCAGCGGCAGCGAGGGGTTCGCGCATGCCATAGATGTCGAGACCGAGCACACCCTCGCGGAACTGCTCGCGCTTCGATGCCTCGTTGTCTTCGCGCTTTTGGCTCGCATCCGCGACCGCACCAACGAGCTCGCGCGGCACGACAACGACGCCGTCGACATCAGCGACGATGACGTCACCGGGGTTCACGAGCGCGTTGGCTGCGACGACCGGGATATTCACCGAGCCGAGGGTGGCCTTGACGGTGCCCTTGGCGTTGATGGCGCGTGAGAAGACGGGAAAGCCCATCTTCTCGAGGTCTTCCACGTCGCGCACGCCGCCGTCAATCACGAGGCCATTGCAGCCGCGTGACATCAGCGAGGTGGCGAGCAGGTCGCCAAAGAAGCCGTCTTCGCTCTCGGTGGTGCAGCCGGCGACGAGCACGTCGCCCGCCTGCACCTGCTCTGCTGCGACGTGCAGCATCCAGTTGTCACCGGGCTGCAGCAGCACGGTCACCGCGGGGCCGCACATCTTGGCACCCTTGTAGACCGGGCGAATGTAGGGGCGCATCAGACCCACGCGGCCCATGGCCTCGTGAATGGTGGCAACGCCGAACTGCGACAGACGCGCCACGTCTGCGGGGTCTGGGCGCTGAATGTTGGGGTGAACGACGCCGAGATTATTGAGTCGCATGAAGGGTGTTCCTCTCTGAAACGCTTACAGTCCGCGCGCGGTCAGGGCGCGGTCAAGTCGGGGGTACACGCGGCGGGCATTGCCCTCGAATACCTGCAGGCGCTCAGCGTCGCTCAGGTTCGGGGTGGCGTCGATGTATCGCTTGGTGTCGTCGTAGTAGTGGCCGGTGCGAGGATCAATGGTGCGCACGGCGCCGATCATCTCGCTCGCGAACAGCACATTGTCGACGGGCACCACATCGGTGAGCAGGTTGATGCCCGGCTGATGGTAGACGCAGGTGTCGACGAAGACGTTATCGAGCAGGTAGTCCGCGAGTTCGGGCTTGCCGAGCGCGGTAGCGAGGCCGCGGAACCGACCCCAGTGGTAAGGAATCGCGCCGCCGCCGTGAGGAATCACGAGCTTCAGGTCAGGAAAATCTTTGAACAGGGTGTCGCCTCCGCGAATCAGCTGCATGAACGCGGTGGTGTCGGCGTTCAGGTAGTGGTCGCCGGTGGTGTGAAACACGTCTGGCTTGCAGGTGCCGCTGACGTGCACCATCGCGGGCACCTCATATTCGACGAGCTTCTCGTAGATCGGGTACCACGAGCGATC
>JAAZFP010000026.1 GCA_012511645.1 Microbacteriaceae bacterium | reverse complement strand
CTGGGCCGAGCTGTCGACGCTCACTTGTCGCGAACGCATTCCCGAGCTGCGACCCACCAACACGCGGGTCGACGGTACTGAGCCGATGCTGCGGCTGGACGATTTGATCACGCTGGTCGATGAGTGGAACCTCACGCATACACACCAAGTCGGCCTCGTCATCGAGCTCAAGCACACCCACTTCTTACGGACGCATGGGCACGACCTGGTCGAATTGATGCTGGGCACCCTCGAGCGCTTCGAATGGGATGACAAACCCGACCTGCTCACAATTGAGTCGTTCGAGTGTGGTCCACTCGACCGGCTGCGAGAGGCTGGGGTGAAGGCGACCCTGATCTTCTTACTCGAGAGCACCGGCGCACCGGCTGACGAGGTTGCGGTGCGAGGGTCAACGCCGCGCACCTATGAGTGGTACCGCAGTAACGAGGGGCTCGACGCGCTCGCAGCTCGGGTGCACGGCATCAGCCTGGCCAAGCGCGACCTCTTACGGGTCAACGGCCGCGGTCACGCGACGGGAACGCTCGACATCGTCGATCGTGCGCACGCCAGAGGTCTGTCGGTCTTCACTTGGACACTGCGGCCTGAGAACCGGTTCTTAACACCCGGGTTCAGGCGCGGGCGCACGGCTGCTGCGTGGGGGGACTGGCAAGCAGAGTGGCGACTCATTCTCTCGACCGGCCTGGACGGGGTGTTTCTCGACCACCCCGACCTGCTTTCGTATATAGCTACGCGCGCTCACCAACCAGGTTGAGCTGCATGAAACTGCGCAGCGCAGCCTGATCGAGGCCAGCGTCGAGACCGAAGCTCAATTTCGCGATCGCCGCTTCGAGCGTCATATCGGCACCATCAATCACACCGGTCGCCGCGAGTTCGCTGCCGACGGCATACCGCGTCGAGTCGACGCTGCCGGTTGCGCACTGGGTGATCGCCACGACTGGGAGCGTCTCGCAGATGTCTCTCAGAGTTGACGCCATAGTAGGCCGCGCCATCGGGGCATTGCCGCTCCCATAACACTCCATGATGAGCCCATCGGGCGACCCGGCGACGGCGCCCGCCAGGTCAGCGGCAGTGACCCCGGGCACAAAACGAAACGAAATCACTCGGGCTGGCATGGATCGCTGCGTGCCCTGCAGCAGGTGCGCAGGGATGCCGCTGGGCCGTGGCCCGAGCGGACGCTCCGCACGAAAGGCTTGCAGCGCCTCGGCGTGTGCCTTGGTGGCTCGCACCGCGGGGAGCAGTGCGCCACCAAACGCGATGGATGCGGGTGCGTCACTCGCCGCGCGAACGGCGGCTCGTATCGCGCGCGAGAGGTTCGCGGGCGCGTCGCTGTTTGGCGCGCCATGCGCGAATTGGCTGCCGGTGAGCACCACCGGTGCGCCGATGCTGGCGAGATCAAACGCGAGTCGCGCAGCCGTGTAGGCGAGGGTGTCGGTGCCATGGGTTACCACCACTCCGTCTGGCTTCCAGGTGCGCACCCGGGCGCGCACGGCCCGAGCAATGCGGGGCGCGGTCTCGGCGTCTGCGTTGGCGCTATCGATCGCTGGGCTCAGGTGATTGATGCGAAAATCGATGCCGTGCGGCTCGCAGATGCTGCGCACGAGGCTCTCGAGCACCACCTCAAAATTGGGGTCGGGCGCGAGCCCCTGTGGGGTGTCTCTCATGCCGATGGTGCCGCCGGTTGCAAACACCAAGACAGTGGGCGAAGTCGACGATGCAATGGTCACCCGGCCATTCTCTCGCACCCGCGCACGGGCTCGAAATCACGAGTGTCAGCTGTGCCTCGTAGACTGGTCGACGATGAGCGAGTATGAACTTTTTGCACACGACGGCATGCCGCTTGGCGGCCCTGATGGTCCCTTTGGTGGGGCGTCAGAAGACCCGTTGGTGGCTGGCCTGAACCCTCAGCAGCGACGCGCGGTCGAGGCTCGGGGCGACGCGCTGCTGATCGTTGCTGGCGCGGGGTCTGGCAAGACTCGGGTGCTCACGCACCGCATCGCCCAGCTGATTCGTAACAAAGAGGCCTGGCCGAGCCAGATTCTCGCCATCACCTTCACCAACAAGGCCGCTGCAGAGATGCGTGAGCGAGTTGAAGGCCTACTCGGGGGTGACGTCGCGAGCGGCATGTGGATCTCGACGTTCCACTCCGCCTGTGTGCGCATTCTTCGCCGAGAGGCCGAGCGGTTTGGCTATGTGTCGGGCTTTACGATCTATGACTCGGCCGACTCCCGTGCGCTGCTCAAACGCATCATCAAAGAGCACGAGGCAGACAGCTACGGGTTCACCCCGGCAAACACCAGCTCAAAAATTTCTCGGTTGAAAAATGAGCTGCAAGACGCATCGGGGTACGCGGCGACGGCCAATGAGAGCGACCCTCGTGAGCGCATCTTCGTTGAAATTTTTCACGAGTATGAACAGCAGTTGCGCCGCGCGAACGCGTTTGATTTTGACGACCTGATTGGACAGACGGTCTATCTGTTTCGTGCGCACCCCGATATTGCCGCCGTCTATCAGCGTCGATTTCGGCACATCCTGGTTGACGAATATCAGGACACGAACCACGCGCAGTATTCACTGATTCGGGAACTCACGAAGGGGGTCGAGGCAGAGCAGGTCGAGCGGCTGCAGCCGCCGGCGCGTTCGTTCGAACTCGACGATTCGGGCAGAATTGCGGGTGCGAGCCTCACCGTCGTAGGTGACAGTGATCAGTCCAT
>JAAZFP010000273.1 GCA_012511645.1 Microbacteriaceae bacterium | reverse complement strand
TGTCTAAACGAGCGCCCGAGCGATCTTGAGATAGTCGCCGATGGCAAGCGATTCTGCGCGGTGATCGGGCCTCAGACCTACACTCTCGACAAGCTGGGTGACGCTCTCGGTGCTTGACCCGGGAATGGCTGCTTGCAGTGATTGGCGGATCATCTTGCGCCTACCCGCAAACGCCGCATTGACGAGCGAGAACGTGTGCCGGCGTTCTGTTTCAGTGCCGAGCTGCTCACTGCGGCGCTCGTAACGCACCAGCACCGAATCAACACCGGGCACCGGCCAGAAAATCTTGCGGCTCACCGTGCCCGCAATACTCCAGTCCCCGTACCACGCGGCCTTCACAGACGGTGCGCCGTACTCTTTTGAACCGGGATTCGCAGCAATTCGGTACCCGACCTCTGCTTGCACCATCACGAGGCCCCGCTGGAGTTCGGGAATGAGCTCGAGTAGGTGCATGAGAATCGGGACCGACACGTTGTAGGGCAGGTTGGCAACGAGTACCGTCGGCCGATCATCAGCGATAAGTTGCTCGTTCGTGAGTTCGAGCGCATCAGTGAGCACGACCCTCAGCTGCGCCTCGGGTTGCATCATGTGCTGTGTGAGCGGGAGCTGCTGCGCGAGTCGCTCATCGATTTCAATCGCGGTCACCCGCGCCTGAGCTTCGGTGAGTCCGAGCGTGAGCGACCCGAGCCCAGGGCCGATCTCGATCACATGGTCACCCGCCTTCACGCCCGCGAGCCGCACGATCTTTCGTACCGTGTTCGGGTCATGCACAAAGTTTTGACCGAGCTTTTTTGTGGGGTTGACCCCGAGGTGCGCCGCAAGCTCGCGTACTTCGGCCGGGCCTAAGCGCGCCGGGACAGTCTCATCGTTATTCGCTGTCATTGTGCCATTCTCCGTAGACCTGCTCAGTGTTTTTGGCGAGCTGATTGCAGAGATCTTCGAGATCCATCTCAAGCACCTCTGCCATGCGTCTCACCGTGTGTGGCATGAGATACGGAGCATTGGGCCTGCCGCGCCAGGGCTCGGGCGTCAGAAACGGCGCATCGGTTTCTACCAGTACCCTGTTGAGGGGAGTCACCCGAAGCGCTTCCCTCAGCGCCGGCGCGTTCTTGAACGTCATGGTGCCGGCAAAGGACAGGTACCAGCCGTGGTCTGCGCAGCGCCTGGCGAACTCGGCATCACCCGAAAAGCAGTGAAAGACGGTTCTCTCAGGAGCACCCACGCGCTGCAACGTCTCAATGACGGCTTCATGCGCATCGCGATCGTGAATTTGCATCGCTTTTCGGTGGCTCTTCGCAATATCGATGTGCGCCTCGAACGATTCGATCTGAGCGGCGCGACCCTCTTCACCTGTTCGAAAAAAATCGAGTCCAGTTTCACCGATGGCACGAACCCTTGGGCCCGCAGCAAGTCGTGCTATTTCTGAGAGGTGCTCGCTGAGGAGCCCTTGCTGCGCAAGCTTGGGCGCCTCATTGGGATGCAATGCGACCGCTGCGAGCACCCGTTCGGCGGTCGCCGCAAGTTCTGCACCCCAGCGACTCGTTTCGAGGTCTGTGCCCACCTGCACCACGCCTCGCACACCCACCGATTCGGCAAGTTCGAGCGATTTCTTCGGCTCAAGCGTTTCGATTCCATCTTCAAATTCGAGATGGGTGTGGTTGTCGTAGAGAGGTATCGGGAGCGGTTCTGGCAGGTCAGGCCACCTCAGATCACGCCCCTCTTGTGCAGTGCGCTTGCGAATCAAGCTCATAGAAACTACTCCTGCTCAATGCGAGGGAACAGCACTGCGAGATCCTGCTGAGAGGTTCCCGCAGGAAGCTGACCCCAGTCACCCGCCGAGCGAAGCGGCTGATCACGGAGCGCCCCGAGCGCTACATCTGCGCCGAGCGCCACCCACAGCTTCTCGGTTGCCTCAGGAAT
>JAAZFP010000272.1 GCA_012511645.1 Microbacteriaceae bacterium | reverse complement strand
GAACGGCGAGGCTGACCATTCGCTTTGGGCGCCGCTCGGCCAGGTGCTTCATCAGGTGGAGCGGGGGGAAGTGAGCATGCTGCCACCAACCGCGGTGACCTGTCGGGAACTGTCGCGGGAGACCATCACCAGCGTCTTGGCTACCGCCGCTGATCGAATTATTCGACCAATTGAACCGAAGATCGTTGAAGTCGCCGGTGCACACTGGCTCGAGGTCGGGAACGCCGACGAAATATGAAAGTATAGAAGGTATGCTTCGTTGGCTCACGGCTGGGGAATCCCACGGCCCAGAACTTATTGCTGTCCTCGAAGGCATGCCTGCGGGTGTGCCTGTATCGCTCGACGCTGTCCGGGATGATCTGGCGCGCCGCAAGCTCGGATACGGGCGCGGATCGCGGATGAAATTCGAGCAGGATGAACTGCACTTCTCGGGCGGTGTGGTGCAAGGTCTCACCATCGGGGGACCCATCGCAATCCGCATCGGCAACACGGAGTGGCCGAAATGGGTTGAGGTGATGAGCGCAGAACCGACCGAGTTGACCGACAAGTCTCGGGGTCGTGGTGCGGCACTGACCAGGCCTCGCCCCGGGCACGCCGACCTTGTCGGTATGCAAAAGTACGGTTTCGATGAGGCGCGGCCCGTGCTTGAGCGCGCAAGCGCTCGAGAGACCGCAGCTCGTGTGGCGCTTGGCGCAATTGCCCGGGCATTTCTTGCCGAGCTCGGGATCCGGCTTGTGAGCCATACGCTGTCGATTGGCTCGGTCGAAGTACCAGCTGGATCGGCTGTGCCTCGGCCTGAGGACGTTGCTACCCTCGATGCCGATCCGCTTCGGTGTTTTGATGCCGAAACGAGTGCTCGTATGGTGAGCGAGGTCGATGATACGAAGAAGTCAGGCGATACGATCGGCGGCATTGTCGAGGTGCTGGCATACGGTTTGCCTCCGGGACTCGGGTCATATGTGCACTGGGATCGCCGGCTTGATTCGCGGCTTGCCGGCGCACTCATGGGCATTCAAGCAATCAAAGCTGTCGAAGTTGGCGACGGGTTTGAGACCACCAAGCGACGCGGATCGGTGGCCCATGATGAGCTCCGGCTCGAAGATGACCACATTGTTCGTGACACTGACCGTGCCGGTGGCATCGAAGGGGGCATGACGACTGGCCAGGTACTTCGTGTTCGAGCAGGCATGAAGCCGATCGCGACGGTGCCGAAGGCGTTGCCCACTATTGATGTTGCTTTAGGTGAAGAAGCGAAGGCGCACCATCAACGCAGTGATGTTTCGGCTGTGCCCGCGGCAGGAGTCGTCGCAGAAGCAATGGTCGCATTGGTGCTTGCAGATGCGGTCACGGAAAAATTCGGGGGAGACAGCGTTGCTGAGACCCGGCGAAACCTCGACCAGTACCTTGCGTCAATTCCCGAAAACTTGCGAACCACGATCGAGTCGTGAACGCTGATCAGTCCGATCCGGGGCACCGCCCGGTTCCGACGCCGCCCCGGCACGCAATGACCCAACCAGTGCAGATTCCTGCAGGGGTGGCTTCAAAGCGACGTCGTCGCAGGCGGAGGGCCCGGGACCGCCTGCCCGAACGGCCTATCGTGTTTATTGGGCCAATGGCTGCCGGAAAGACGAGTCTGGGCCGAAGAGTTGCAAAAGAATTGAACGTCGCGTTTGTCGACTCCGACGCGGTATTTCAATCACGTCACGGACTGATCACCGACTTTTTTACTGAGCACGGTGAGGCAGAATTTCGTCGGCGTGAGGCCGAAATCATCGCCGAGCATCTCGCTGAGCCGGGCTTACGAATTCTTGCACTCGGTGGAGGTGCAGTCATCCATGATGGCACCCGTGAGTTGTTGCATGGGTTCCCAGTGGTGCTTTTGATGACCACTCAGGCCGCGGTCTTGCGCACCGCCAATCTCTCGAGGCGACCGCTGTTGCGGGACGACCCAGAGGCCTGGAACAGAATTCTCAATGAGAGAAAACACCTCTATACCGAGGTCGCTGACATTACGTTTCGCACCGACCGGGCGACGAAGGAGCAGCTGACTCGACGGGTAATCGACTGGGCGAGGGCATATGGTCGCCGCGAAGCGCGGGCGGCTCGGCAGCACAGTGACGAGTGAAGGAAGTCTGAGGAACATGACGACGCGTGACGGTGAACACACGACCATCAAGGTGACGGGTGAGAGCGAGTATTCGATTCTTATCGGCCGTCAACTCATCGGCAATGTTGCGAACCTGCTTGGAGATCAAGTCAACAAAGTCTTGATTGTGCACACAGCGACGGTCGGGCGACTCGCTGATGAGCTTCGAGCAGAACTGCAGGAGCGTTATGAACAGGTGCTTCTTGCCGAGGTGCCAGACGCCGAGTCAGCAAAGCGTGTCGAGGTGGCAAGTTTTTGCTGGCAGATTCTTGGACAGGCAGATTTCACCCGCACGGACGCAGTGATCGGACTGGGCGGCGGTGCGGTGACTGATCTCGCAGGATTCGTCGCAGCAACCTGGCTGCGCGGTGTGCGTCTTGTCCAGATTCCTACGACGGTGCTCGGAATGGTGGATGCCTCGGTTGGTGGAAAGACCGGTATCAACACTGCGGAAGGAAAGAATCTTGTCGGCAGCTTCTACGCACCGCACGGAGTGATCTGTGATCTAGACGTGCTGCAGGCACTGCCAAAAAATGAGATTCGAGCGGGTTTTGCCGAGGTGGTGAAGTGCGGGTTTATCGCTGAACCCGAGATTCTTGAACTGATTGAAGAAGACGTTGATCTCGCAACCGACCCCACCACTGAGCAGTTTCGTCGCGTTGTCGAGCTCTCGATCGGAGTGAAAGCTCGAGTAGTGAGCGAAGATTTTCGCGAAGGTGGTCTGCGCGAAATCTTGAACTACGGTCACACGCTCGGCCACGCGGTTGAACACGCTGAGCGCTATCAGTGGCGCCATGGGGTGGCTGTTTCGATTGGCATGATCTACGCAGCGGAGCTCAGCCGAATGGCCGGCCACCTCGCTGATGATGTCGTTGATCGGCACCGTCATGTGCTTTCACTGCTGGGACTTCCGGTGAGCTATCCCGCGGGGCGCTGGCCATCACTTCTGGCAACGATGCAGCGTGATAAGAAGGCGCGGGCGGGCATGTTGCGGTTTATCGTGCTTGATGACATCGCGAAGCCTCGTGTGCTTGCGGGGGTCGACGAATCGGTGCTGCAGTTCGCCTACCAAGAAATCGCGTCGTGACGATTCGCCCGCGTCATCGTTTAGGCTAGTACTGTGGCAGCTCAGCGCATCAACCCAAGCATTCTCTCCGCTGATTTTGTGAACCTGCAGTCCGAACTTGCAGCAATTCACACGGCCGATCTGGTGCACGTTGATGTGATGGACAACCATTTCGTGCCGAACCTCACGATGGGGCCGCCTGTGGTGGAGCGTATTCAGGCGGTGTCGCCGATTCCCCTCGACATGCACCTCATGATCACGGATGCTGATCGTTGGGCTCCCGGGTATGCGGAGCTCGGTGCCTTCTCGGTGACGTTTCATGCTGAAGCAACCGAAGACCCAGTGAGACTTGCCCGTCGTCTGCGTGAGATTGGTTCGCGTGCGGGCATAGCGTTGAAACCGGGAACCGCAGCTGAGCCATACCTCGATATGCTCCATGAGTTTGACCAGGTGCTGGTGATGACGGTCGAGCCGGGGTTCGGTGGACAGAAATTTATGGCAGACATGATGCCAAAGCTTCGTCAGTTCGCCGAGGTGAAACGTCGTACGGGTCTTGATCTGTGGTTGCAGGTTGACGGTGGGGTCACTATCGACACCATCGGTATTGCCGCCGAGGCAGGGGCCGACACGTTCGTGGCCGGCTCTGCTGTCTACAACGGCGTGCCTGAAGATCGCATCGCTGAACTCAGAGCTGCTGCTGCAGCACACATCCACTGAACGCCGAGGCGTGAGCCGAAACCGAGTACGATGAGACCTCGTGAAGACATTCGATGAACTGTTCGCTGAACTCAGCGATAAGGCTCTGAAGCGCCCTGAGGGCAGCGATACTGTGGCACGACTCGACGCCGGTGTGCACAGCATCGGCAAGAAGATCGTCGAAGAGGCCGCTGAGGTCTGGATGGCAGCAGAGCACGAGAGCAATGAAGCGTGCGCTGAAGAGATCAGTCAGCTCTTGTACCACTTGCAGGTATTGATGCTTGCCAAGAACCTCACGTTGCAAGACGTGTATCGATACCTCTAACGAAGGGTAACCATGCTGCGCGTAGCGCTTCCCAATAAGGGCTCACTGTCAGAGATCGCTGCCGAGATGCTTTCTGAGGCCGGCTATAGCGGCCGCAGAGATAGTCGCAAGCTGGTGCATCGAGATGTGCCGAATGACGTTGAGTTTTTTTACCTTCGCCCGCGCGACATCGCGACCTATGTTGGCTCGGGTGCGCTGCATGTTGGCATCACCGGACGGGACCTGCTGCTTGACTCTGGCGCCGAAGCGCGAGAGATCGCACAGCTCGACTTCGGGGACTCGACGTTCCGCTTTGCGTCGCCGAAGGATTCCGAAATCACCGAGCTTGCAGACCTTGAAGGCAAGCGAGTTGCAACGAGCTACCCAACACTCGTTGATGATTTTCTCCGCTCCCACGGAGTTGCCGCGACCACGGTGAAACTGGACGGTGCGGTCGAGTCGGCGGTGCAACTCGGGGTTGCTGACGCTGTCGCCGATGTCGTGTCGACCGGAGCTACTCTCGCTTCAGCTGGGCTCGAGATTTTCGGACCGGTGATTCTCGAATCCACCGCGGTGCTCATCGGTGGCGAGCACACCCATGATGCCGCTGGCCGCCTGCTGCAGAGGCTTCGTGGCGTGCTCGTGGCGCGCAAGTATGTCGTAATGGACTACGTGCTCGAAGAATCGAAGCTTGAGCAGGCAACGGTGATTGCGGGAGGCATGGAATCTCCGACGGTGTCACACCTGAAAGAAGTCGGCTGGGTCGCCGTGCGGGTGATGGTTCCTGCAAAAGATGCGAACACGGTGATGGATCGGCTCTCTGATCTTGGTGCACGTGCAATTTTGGTCACCGCGATCCACGCCGCGCGTCTGCGAGAGGAACCTACTGATGACTGTTGCCGTTCTTGTGATTCCATGTCTAGACGTTGCGCGTGGCCGCGTGGTCAAGGGCGTGAACTTTTTGAATTTGAAGGATGCCGGTGATCCGGTTGAGCTTGCGGTGAAATATGCACAGCAAGGCGCAGACGAGCTGACGTTTCTTGACGTCACCGCAACCGTTGATGATCGTGCCACAACCTATGACATGGTGCAGCGCACCGCTGAGCAGGTGTTTATCCCGCTCACCGTCGGAGGTGGTGTTCGGAGCGGTGATGACGTTGCGCGTTTGCTCTCGGTCGGGGCAGACAAGGTCGGTGTGAACAGCGCCGCAATCGCTCGTCCAGAAGTGATCGACGAGATTGCGAACCGATTCGGGGCGCAGGTGCTGGTGCTCTCACTGGATGTCAAACGCAGCCCGCATACCCCGAGTGGTTTTGTCGTGACGACTCATGGTGGGAGCAGAGAGACCACCCTTGATGCACTGGAATGGTGCGCCGAGGCGGTCGAACGCGGTGCCGGGGAGTTGCTGGTCAACAGCATGGATGCCGACGGAACTCTCGATGGGTTTGACCTTGAATTGATTCGAAAGGTTCGTGAGCTCTCGTCGGTTCCTGTCATTGCGTCTGGTGGTGCTGGCACACTCGAGCATTTTGCGCCCGCAGTTGAGGCCGGTGCCGATGCGGTGCTTGCAGCTTCGGTCTTTCACTACGGAACATTCACCGTCGGCGAGGTCAAAGACTCGCTGAAGCGGGCAGGATACACCGTGCGTGAGGGCAAATAAATGACGATATCGGTGAGCGGCGAGACGATGCTCAGCCAGCTCGTCTACGACGCACACGGGCTGATCCCCGCCATCATTCAGGATGATGACAGTGGCCAGGTACTCATGCTTGCTTGGATGGATCAGGAGGCGGTGCGTCGCACGCTGACCACTGGCAGAGTGACCTTCTGGTCGCGCTCTCGCCAGGAGTATTGGCGAAAGGGAGACACCTCTGGGCATGCACAGTATGTGCGTTCGGTTCAGTTTGATTGTGATGCAGACACCCTCTTGGTGCGAGTCGAGCAGATTGGTGCGGCATGCCACCTCGGTACCCGTACATGCTTTGACGATCGGAACGTGGACGTCGTCGTCGGCGCTCCTGAGTAGCGCGACAGCCGGCTCTGTGCTGGAAGCGCGAGGTCTCGACCTGAATCATTTCTTCATCTCTTGAGCGGATACAGTAGTGGGGTGAGCCTCACTACGACCCGCGAAACCTTCAACGCTGCTCGATCCACACACACGGTGATTCCGGTGTGCAGGGAGGTGTTTGCCGACGCAGACACCCCTGTCAGCATTTATCGCAAGGTTGCTGCAGGCAGGCCTGGCACATTTTTGCTTGAGAGCGCAGAGCAGGGCGGTGTGTGGACCAGGTTCAGCTTCGTTGGTGTTTCGGCGTTTGGTGAATTGACCGAGCGGGGTGGGAAAGCGCACTGGCGTGAAGGGGCGACCCCCGGGGTTGACCAGCATCGGTTCCTTCCTGGGGGAGTGAATGAGCTGGCGCCGGCAGAGGCGCTTCGTGCCGCGTATGAACGCTGGCAACAGGCGCCGATCGCACAACTCCCACCGCTCGCGAGCGGGTTTGTGGGGTATCTGGGCTGGGAAACTGTTCGTCAGTTTGAGCGCTTGCCGAATGGCCCGACTGAGGGGCCGGGGTTGCCAACACAGAGCTTGAGTTTTGTCAGCGAACTCGTCGTGATCGATCATCGTGAGGGCAGCATCGTCTTGCTCGCGAATGTGTTGAATGATGAAGCCGCAGAACCTGCAGAGGCGCAATGGGCCAACGTGCAGAGGCGGCTCGATGAAATGCAACGTGCGCTCTCCGCTCCAGTGGCATCGCCACTCGGCACGCTTGATCGTGAAGCAATTGTTGATGCGGTTCGGCTTACTGAAGAGGCCGACTATCTTGCGGGTGTTGAGACGAGCAAGCAGTACATCGTCGACGGAGACATCTTTCAGGTGGTGCTCTCACAACGATTTGACCATCCTTGTACGGCGGACCCTCTCGACGTCTACCGGGTGCTCCGTCATCTCAATCCGAGCCCCTACCTGTATCTCCTGCAACTCGAAGACCAGGACGGACAACCGTTCTCAGTGGTCGGGTCGAGCCCCGAGGCGCTCGTAACGGTGCAGGAAAGTGGACATGTGCTGACACACCCGATTGCGGGTAGCCGCCCTCGCGGTGCAACCGTTGATGAGGATCAGCAACACGAACGTGAGTTGCTCGCTGATGAAAAGGAACGCGCTGAGCACCTTATGCTCGTTGACCTTGCGAGAAACGATCTGCTGCGAGTGTGTGAGCCGGCGAGCGTGGAAGTGACTGAGTTCATGAGAATTGAGCGATTCAGTCACATCATGCACATTGTTTCGACTGTTGAAGGTACCCTTCGCGTGGGGCAGAACCCGGTTGATGCGCTTCGTGCGACATTCCCCGCAGGCACGCTCAGCGGAGCCCCGAAGCCACGCGCGTTGCAGATTATCGACGAGCTTGAGACTGTGCAGCGCGGCGTCTACGGGGGAGTGGTGGGGTACTTTGGACTCGGCGGTGCCGCCGACCTCGCTATTGCTATTCGCACGGCAACCATTCGCGACGGTGTTGCGATGGTGCAAGCAGGCGGCGGGATTGTCGCAGATTCTGTTGCAGAACTCGAAGATCTCGAGTCGCGCAATAAGGCTGCTGCCCCGCTTCGTGCTGTTGCTATCGCAAATACCCTGCGCACCATGGATGTTGCTAATGCGTAGCAAGCTTCTGCTCCTCGCAATGATCGCGTGTTCGGCGATCGTTGCCTTGCTATCGAGTGCGCAGCCGTGGGTGTTCATCGAGCTTTCCGCGGGAGCCGCGGCGTTCGAGCAGCTGTCATTGACCGGCCAGGAACTGCACCCCGCACTGGCACCCGTGGCGATTGCGGCGCTTGCCGCGGCGCTTGCCCTGACGATCGCTGGCGTGGTGTTTCGTCGAGTGCTCGGTGTGCTTGTCGCCGGACTCGGTGTTGCGTTGGCCCTTGCGGTGTGTGGAGTGTGGTCTGATCCTGTGGCAGCTGCGCGTGGCCACCTCGACGAGGTGACTGGTATCACCGGTACTGAACAAGCAGCGCTCGTCGCTGGGTCAGAGACCTCCTCACTGATTCTGGTAGCGCTCGTGGCGGGTGCCCTGATGTGCGTTTCGGGCGTGATGGTCTCCGTGCTGAGTGGGGGGTGGAAGAGCGCTGGAAGAAAATATGATGCGGCTTCCCCTGCTTCAGTGCGTGATGATGGGCCCCCTGATCGCATTTCAGACTGGGAATCGCTGAGCGACGGATTCGATCCGAGTGATGGTGTCAATCCAAATGACGATGAGACGAAGCATTCCAGAGATTTTCCTGCCGCACCAGCGGTAGATTCGACCAGTTCCGACCGCACCGAGTAGACTCGGTGTGAACCATTTGCGTCAAGGAGATTCATGAGCAACCAGCCCACAGATCCAGGTCACGGCGATTCACCGGCCGCTTGGACTGCCGTTATTGTCATGCTGCTCGGCATTGCGGCCGGCACTGTTGCATTCGTTCTTCACCAGGCCTGGCTCGTATGGGTGTGCGCCGGTGTTGTCGTGTTTGGCGCCCTGCTTGGGTGGATCCTTGCAAAGGCCGGCTATGGCGTGAAGGGCCCCAAGTACGCTCCGAAGCCACACCAAAACTAGCGTGCTCGATCAACTGTTCGCTGGGTCACTCGACGATGCGAGGGCAAGACGTCAGACTCGCCCGTACAGCGTGGTCGAGGCCGAAGCACTGCAGCGCACTCCTGCGCTCGATGCACTGGAGTTCCTCGCACCCGCAGACCACATCAAGGTCATTGCTGAGGTAAAACGAGCGAGCCCCTCCCGTGGAGATCTCGCGGAAATTGCAGACCCGCAGGTGCTTGCCGCCAGGTACGAGTCCGGTGGTGCGAGTGTTGTCAGCGTGTTGACTGAAGAGCGCCGGTTCAAGGGGTCACTTGACGATCTTGAAGCCGTGCGTAAAGCAGTGAGCATTCCAGTGCTACGAAAAGATTTCATCGGCGATGAGTATCAGGTGCTTGAAGCTCGTGCGGCAGGTGCTGACCTGGTTCTGCTGATTGTGGCGGCGCTGCCGCAAGCGACGCTGCAACGTCTGTATACGTTCATCCGCGAACTCGGCATGACACCATTAGTCGAGGCGCACAGCGCAGATGAGGTAGCTCGGTCTGTTGATTTGGGCTCGCAGTTGATCGGTGTGAACGCGCGCGACTTGCAGACGTTCGAACTCGATCGCGAGCTCTTTGGCCGCGTTGCTGACCAGATTCCCGCAGGGGTGATTCGGGTGGCAGAGTCTGCAGTGCTTGAGGTTGCCGACGTCGAACGCTACCGCTCGGCGGGTGCTGATGCGGTGCTTGTTGGCGAGGCATTGGTGACAGGTGATCCTGTTGCAACTCTGCAGAGCTTCTTGAGTGTCTAGCCGATCGGTGTCTCTTCTGTTCGCAGACGATCATGTCGACGGAGAAGGAAAAGGGTATGACTACTGAGCGTGTGACTTCTGTGTCTGGTTCGTTGCGGGATGTGCAAGGTCCGTTTTACGGTGAATACGGCGGGCGATACATGCCCGAGTCGCTCACCGCTGCAATTGATGAACTCACGGTCGCCTATGAAGAGGCCATTGCGGATCCGCATTTCGAGTCGGAGCTCCGTGAGCTGTTGCATTCCTATGCCGGCCGACCTTCTGCATTGACTGAGGTGCCACGTTTTGCCGAGCACGCTGGCGGCGCTCGGGTCTTTTTGAAGCGGGAAGACCTCAACCACACGGGTTCGCACAAGATCAACAACGTGCTTGGACAAGCGCTGCTTACTCGGCGACTCGGTAAGACTCGGGTCATCGCAGAGACAGGTGCGGGTCAGCACGGTGTCGCGACGGCCACCGCGGCTGCGCTTTTTGGTCTGTCTTGCACGATCTACATGGGTGAGGTTGACACCGAGAGGCAGGCGCTCAACGTCGCTCGCATGCGGCTGCTCGGTGCAGAAGTAGTGCCAGTGCGCACCGGTTCGCGCACGCTCAAAGACGCGATCAACGAGGCATATCGTGACTGGGTCGCCAGTGTCGAAACGACCAATTATGTGTTTGGCACAGCAGCAGGCCCCCACCCATTTCCCATGATGGTGCGAGGGTTTCAAAAGATCATTTCAGAAGAGGCGCGTGAGCAGCTCCTCGAGCGCATCGGTCGTTTGCCGGACGCGGCAATTGCCTGCGTCGGTGGAGGTTCGAACGCGATCGGAATGTTTGATGCGTTTCTTGATGACAGCGATGTTCGGCTCTACGGTGTAGAAGCCGCAGGCGAAGGCATTGACTCGGGGCGCCATGCGGCAGCGATTGGGCAGGGACGTCCGGGAGTGCTGCACGGATCGAGCACCTATGTGCTGCAGGACGAAGACGGGCAGACCGTTGAATCCCATTCCATTTCTGCAGGGCTTGATTATCCGGGTGTGGGTCCGATGCACTCGTGGTTGTCGGACATCGGTCGCGCCGAGTACATTCCGGCAACCGACGACGAGGCAATGCAGGCACTGCGCCTGCTGAGTCAAACCGAAGGAATCATTCCTGCGATCGAATCAGCACATGCCCTTGCGGGCGCAATGCGCATCGGGAAGCAACTCGGATCTGATGCGGTGTTGCTGGTGAGTCTTTCTGGCCGCGGTGATAAAGACATGGAAACCGCAGCCCGATACTTCGGCTTGATTGATGGTGAGGCAGGCCAATGACAGCCCAATCTATGGTCGCGCGTGCCATTCGCTCCGCGGCAAACGAACGCAAAGGTGCCCTGATTGGGTATCTTCCCGCAGGATATCCGGACGTCGATACCAGCGTTGAGGCTGCGATTGCAATGGCTCGCAACGGGGTCGATGTTATCGAGTTCGGATTGCCATACAGCGACCCCGTGATGGATGGCGTCGTGATTCAAGAGGCGACCCGCGATGCATTGGCTCGAGGCTTTCGGGTAAGTGACGTCTTCGACGCAATTCGGCGTGTGCGTGAGGCCATCGATGTGCCGGTGCTGGTCATGACCTATATCAACCCGGTGCTGCAGTATGGTGTCGACCGGTTCGCTGCCGAACTCGCTGCTGCCGGGGGAGCGGGCCTCATCACGCCTGACATCACCCCAGAAGCAGCCGCAGAATGGATCCTCGCAAGCGAACGGCACGGCCTGGACCGCGTGTTTTTGGCTGCGCCATCAAGCACGGACGAGCGGTTACAAATGATCGCAGAGTCTTCGACCGGTTTTGTCTATACGGTGTCAACGATGGGTATCACTGGTGAGCGAGATTCACTCGATGCAGCAGCTCGAGAGCTCACCCAGCGGCTGCGCGCTCAGGGCGCAGATCTTGCCTGCGTAGGCATCGGAATCTCAACCGCCGAACATGTGGCGACCACGCTTGAGTATGCTGACGGAGCTATTGTGGGCACGGTCTTTGTGAAAGCGCTCCGCGACGGCGGGGTGCAAGGGCTGGCTGACACCGTGCGCATACTTGCACGGGGCACTCTGCATGGTGACCTGACGAACGACGATAGAATACATTCAGGCGCCTGAGCGCGTCTGTGTGACTGCGAAAGAACGGTACATGGTTTTTCCTACGAGCATCCCGAGCCCCGACGTGCAGTTTCTGCAGATCGGTCCGCTCCGTATCTACTTCTATGCGCTGTGTATTTTGACCGGCATCGTGCTTGCTGCAATTTGGGCAGGTAGCCGACTGAGCAAACGCGGGGGCGAACGCGGTGCGGTGATCGACTTCACGGTGTGGTCTGTTGTCCTCGGCATTATCGGGGCGCGTGTCTATCATGTGCTCACTCACTGGGGGGACTACTTCGGCGAAGGAAAGAACCCGCTCGAGGCATTCGCGTTTTGGAACGGTGGCATCGCCATCTTCGGCGCTCTCCTTGGCGGTGGAATTGGTGTGTGGGTTGCCTCGCGTATTACCGGTATTCGGTTCTGGTCGTTTGCTGACGCGTTGGTGCCTGGACTTTTGCTCGCGCAAGCCTTCGGGCGCCTAGGCAACTGGTTTAATCACGAACTCTTCGGGGGGCCAACCACACTTCCATGGGGCCTGGAAATCGAGAGCACAAACCCGGCCTTCCCGATCGGCTTACCCGAGGGCACGCTGTTCCACCCGACGTTCCTCTATGAGATTCTCTGGAACCTGCTCGGTCTCATCGTTTTGCTCGCAATTGAACGACGCTGGCGGCCACGCTGGGGACAGTTCTTTGGCATGTATCTCATTTGGTACGGCATTGGCCGATTCTTTATTGAGGGTATGCGAGTCGATCCGAGCCTCATTGTGCTTGGTCTTCGTACCAACGAGTTCACGGCACTGCTTGCCGTATTGCTCGGTCTCATCATCATTTTCGTCCAACGCCGTCGTCACGTCGGACTCGAGAGCTCGGTGTACCTCGAAGGGCGAAGCAATCCAATGGACTCGGTTGATCGCATTACCGCTGATTCGAACGAGTTTTACCATGTGAAAGAAATGAAATAGGTCATGCGTCACGCGAAGATCGTTGCCACCTGGGGCCCTGCAGTTTCGAGCTACGATCACACGCTCGATTTGATTCGAGCGGGCGTGAACGTCGCCAGGCTCAATATGTCGCACGGCACATACAATGTGCACGAGGGTGTGTATAGAAATATTCGCCGCGCGGAAAACGAGGTGGGCCGGCCCATTGCGGTGCTCGCTGACCTGCAGGGGCCGAAGATTCGACTCGGCAAGTTTTCGGATGGCCCGTACCTGCTCGAAGAGGGCGACGAGTTCGCTATCACCACACGAGATATCGTGGGTGACCACACGATCAGTAGCACCACATATGCGGGTCTTCCTGGCGATGTGCGCCCAGGGGATCCGTTGCTGATTGATGACGGCAAAGTGGGTTTGCGTGCGGTTCGAGTCACCGAAGATACGGTGCACACCGTGGTTGAGATTCCCGGAGCGGTCTCGAATAACAAGGGCATTAATCTGCCCGGCGTAGCGGTGAACGTACCCGCGCTGTCTACGAAAGACGAAGCCGACCTTCGTTGGGCACTGCAACTGGGTGTTGATTACATCGCCTTGTCGTTCGTGCGTGATGCCGCAGACATCACTCGTGTTCACGAGATTATGGCGGAAGAGGGAATCTCACTGCCGGTGATTGCAAAGATTGAGAAACCGCAGGCGGTCGAGCATCTTGAAAGCATCACCGAAGCATTCGACGGCATCATGGTGGCCCGGGGAGACTTGGGAGTGGAACTTCCGCTCGAACGGGTGCCGCTGGTGCAGACCGAGGCGATTGCAATTGCGCGTCGTCTTGCGAAGCCAGTCATCGTGGCCACTCAAGTGCTCGAGTCGATGATTGAGAATCCGCGACCGACTCGTGCGGAGGCGAGCGACTGCGCGAATGCAGTTCTCGATGGTGCAGACGCAGTCATGCTGTCTGGCGAAACGAGTATCGGCGCCTACCCCGTGCAAGCGGTCCAGACGATGGCCCGAATCATTGAGGCGACCGAGGATCACGCGCTCGACCGCATCGAACCGCTGAGAATGCACCCTCGAACTCAGGGCGGCGCACTCACCGCGGCTGCGGCAGATGTGGCCGAGTTTGTCGAAGCGAAGTACATTTGCGTGTTTACCGAATCAGGTGACACGATCCGTCGCTTCTCGCGATTGCGTAAGCCGATTCCGATTATCGGCTTTACCCCGAGCCGCTCAATTCGCCGGCGGATGGAGCTGACCTGGGGTGCGCGGAGCTATGAGGTGCCGAGAGTGTTCAGCACGGATGAGATGTTCTCGCAGGTCGATGAGGTGCTGCTCGATGCGGATCGGATTCAACTCGGCGAGAAGGTCATCATCATTGCCGGGTCACCTCCCGGAGTGATCGGGTCTACGAACACGCTGCGTATTCACCGAATGGGGGAGACAACGGGAACGTTGTCAGATCTGGGCGACCGAACCCATCAGATTGGCCGCGGTCACGTTCCTCTCTGAGGTGCGATAGGCTAGGAGGTCTGAGCCGAATTGGTGGAATTGGCAGACACGACGCACTCAAAATGCGTTGCCTTCGGGTGTGAGGGTTCGAGTCCCTCATTCGGCACCGGCTCACTGAGCAAGGGGTAGAGTACACATATGAGCGAGCAAAACACCGCACGTCGAGTCGTCGTAGCTGAAGACGAGTCTCTGATCCGTCTCGATATTGTCGAGACGCTTCGTGACAATGGTTTCGACGTGGTCGGCGAAGCCGGCGATGGCGAGGAGGCCGTGCGACTTGTGCGGGAACTTCGTCCCGACCTTGTCGTGATGGACGTCAAGATGCCGAAGCTCGATGGCATTTCTGCAGCTGAGCAGATCGACAAAGAGCAGATTGCACCGGTCGTGCTTCTCACTGCGTTTAGCCAGCG
>JAAZFP010000271.1 GCA_012511645.1 Microbacteriaceae bacterium | reverse complement strand
CCGCGGTGTGGGCGTACGCGGCGAAAGACCGCCTCGATCAAATGGCGCGCATCATCAAATATGCAGAAGCCAGCGCCGTGAAGAGCGCGCAGGCGGAAAGCCGCGGTGGGGCTGGTGCGACTACCGGCACCGGGACTGGCGCATTCGGCGAGCCTGCTCATGCCGGCAGTGGCAGTGGCAGTAGTGCTGATGGTTCGCATTGCTCTGACAGTGCGGGGGCACGGTTTGCTGGGAGCACAGGCGCTGCTGGTGGTGGCCCCGGGGTGGAAGACCTCGAAGGTCAGGTGCTCACGGTCCGCAGCTACGACCAGATCCGTGCTGACTCGCTTGTCGATATGCTCCTCGCCAGCGACCTCACAACGCTCGCCTCGAAGCAGGCAATGAGTGCTGAGACGATCAAAGCCCGCGTGCAGGTATTCACCCCGCGTGCACGCGTCGAAGAAACCTTTGACGAAGCCAAGCTGCAGGACCTGCACGACCGGCAGGTGCCGGCGGCAGCCCTTGCCGGGTACGGCCCCATTGATACCGAAACCGCACGACTTCTGGCCGGGATTGCTGCGTCGTGGGATGTGCCCGAGGTGAACCCCGACACGGGGGACGTGATCACCGTTGACACCTACCGACCCTCGGCAGCGCAACGCCGGTTCCTGGCCGCCCGTGATTTGCACTGCCGGTTCCCGGGGTGCCGGGTACCGATCAGGAAATGTGACATTGACCACACGGTCGCGGCCGCGGAAGGTGGGGAAACGTCGACGAAGAATTTGGCTGGGTTGTGTCGGTTGCATCACACGATGAAACACGCGACCCCGTGGCAAGTGACACAACATGCGAACGGCGACCTGGACTGGGTGAGCCCAACCGGTCGACCATATCGGGACCGGCCACCCTCGAGGGTGAGGTTCAGATCTGCCAGTCAGGGTGACCAGTGTGATCGGGACGAGCGCAGGACCCCGCCGGGGAGACGCCACGGGGCTGGTGCTGGTGCTGGCGCTGCCGCGGGGGCTCGCGGCGAACCGGCTACCGCAGCGAACCACCGAGAACCGGCCGCCGCACCCTACTGACGACGTTTTGCTGACGACGTTTTGCTGACGACATCTAGTGACGACGACCTGTTGACAATGCTCTGCTCATGTCCTGCGGCAACCCCGGTGAGTCAGCACCTTCTGCATCTTCAGTCCTTGTGGCTCGCTCTCTTCAACTGGGTTCCGCATCAACCCAGCCAGGCCGCCGCCGTGCAAAAGCAGGATCACACGGCCATCTTCAGAGTCGAATATGCTCACGTGCATGCAGCAATTGTCCCGGTGAATTGTGAGTAGTGTTCTGCGTCTTCTTCTGCAATTTATGAAGATCCAATCATCGTCCACAGCCCTGAATTTGGTGCGGAAAGCGTGAGCTATCCACAATTCGGGCTGACGAGCCTTTTTGCGGTTTCTGAGCGCGTATTGTCACTTGAAATGCTCTGCGAAACCACGACGAATCGAGGTATGAACGTGACCCCTGAGATGATTGGCACCCTGGTTGCAATCGTCGTCGCACTCGCCGCGCTGGCCGGATGG
>JAAZFP010000270.1 GCA_012511645.1 Microbacteriaceae bacterium | reverse complement strand
TCTCAGCCCAGGCCCCGGTTCTGGGCCGCCTACTCGGCCCCCTCTGTCGCACCACCGTCATCCTGCGCGCAGTCGCAGGATCTCTCGCGGCGCTTACAAGCCGAGCCCGCCGCGATCTTGGGCCATTCTTTCCACGCTCCTAACTAGTTAGGAGCGTCGTGGCATGCTGAGTAGCGTGACTAGCGTGGAGAATTGTGGTGAGCGAGATGCTGCTCGCGCTGAACTGGTGTCGCGGATCGCGGAGTTGGAGGCTCGGCTCTCAGCTGCGAAACAAGAACTCGCGACGCTCGAAGCACAGTCGACGATATCAGTCCCCGCGCAATCGAAGATTCTCACTGATTCGTCAGTGCCGCCTGTCACCGGTCAGTCATCCAGCGCTGAGAAGGTGGCACTGTTCATGGAGCGGTTCCAGGGCCGCAAAGATGTCTACGCGACACGGTGGATAAGCTCCCGAACCGGTAAGAGCGGTTGGAGCCCGGCAGTGCGCGGAGGCTTCTATACCGACGCCGCAACTCCAGCAGACCACCTTGCGCTCGATGCGCGGGTAGTCGAGGCGCATCTCCGAGGTAACCCAGGATCGGGCCTCGCTGCACGGGAATTCCACGCAGGGATCTACCCGATGCTCGAAGGGGATCTGTGCCGACTGCTGGTTTGCGATTTCGACGATGCGGATTGGAAACGCGACGCAACTGCCTATGTCACCGCATGCAGCAATGCGGGTGTCAACGTTCTGGCTGAGATTTCTCGGTCTGGTCAAGGTGCCCATGTCTGGATGTTCTTCGAGTCAGCGGTGCCCGCTGTGATTGCTCGGGCAGCGGGGGCGGCATTGCTTAAGCGAGCGATGAGTGCCTCTCCGGGGATGGGCTTTGAGAGCTACGACAGGTTCTTCCCTGCTCAAGATACGCTGCCAAAACAGTCGGTGGGACGGGCGCGACTGGGCAATCTCATTGCGCTTCCCTTGCAAGGCGATTGCCGACGTCGGGGCACTACGGTCTTTGCGGATCCAGAAACATGGTCACCGTTCTCCGATCAGTTTGCCGCGCTGTCCTCCGTTGCCGTCGTAACGCATGAGCAGATAGCTGAGATTGCGAAATCCGCTGAGAACGCGCGCCTGGGACCGGCTGAGAACCTCTCATATAGGCCGAGGAGGGCAGCACTACGAAGCGGTGCGGGTGGTCGCAAACGCCAAAGGATCGAGCTTCGACTTGACTCGACCATCCATGTTCCGACTGCGCAGCTGCCGGGGAACCTGATCACTGAGTTGAAGCACTTGGCTTCGGTGGCGAACCCGGAGTTCTTCCGCAAGCAGGCGCAGCGCTTCAGCACCTATGGCACACCCAGGTACGTGACTTGCTTCGAGCACGATGATCACGAGATTCGAATCCCGCGAGGCTTACTCGATGAAGCGATGCAGCGACTAGAAGAAGCTGGGTTCACCACGAGACTCTCGAAACCTCGCACCAAGCGAAGGCCGAGCCTTGATCTTGAGTTCAAGGGAAAACTGCGATCAGAGCAGTCGGAGTGCGTCGAAGCGGTCAAGAAATACGACTCCGGGGTTCTGGTCGCACCACCGGGTTCGGGCAAAACTGTGATCGCGTGTGCGCTGATTGCCGCCCGCGCAGTTCCCACGGCGATTCTCGTCAATCGGGCCGAGCTGCTGGTTCAGTGGAGGGAGCGACTGACACAATTCCTTTCGATCGAGGAGAAGCAGATTGGTCAACTGGGGGCTGGGCGGCGGAAGCGCAAAGGTGACATCGACCTCATCATGATGCAGACTCTTGCGCACCGGAACGGTGATCCGACAATCCTGAACGAATACGGCCAGGTGATCATTGACGAGTGTCACGCGATCGCTGCTCCCGCCGTTGAGGCGGCGCTTCGGCAGGCCAACACTCCGCGATGGCTCGGTATGACGGCAACTCCGTACCGTTCTGACCAAATGGATGGTCTGATCACCATGCAGTGTGGACCTATCCGTCACACCATGTCATCGGAAAGCAACGTCGATCGAGTGCTGAAGATTCACACGACCGAGTTCACCACTGATGAACCAGGCACAGATGGGCCGTCGATCCAGGCGATCTACACCGAACTGGTTCACGATGCCTCGCGTAACGCGCTGCTCGTGGATGAGATCGCTTCATCTGCTGCGGAGAAGCGGTGCTGTCTGGTGCTTACGAATCGGCTGGACCATCTTGAAGCGCTCAGCGATGAACTCGGGCAGCGCGTGAAGGTTCCGGTGCTGTCTCTGCACGGTCGGCTAGCACCAGCGGAACGGCGCGAGATTCGAGGCCGTCTTGCTGAGATTATGTCGACCGGCGAGCCATTCGTTCTGGTTGCAATCGACAAAGTCGCAGGAGAGGGACTCGATCTACCCACCCTCGACACGTTGTTTCTCGCGGTGCCGATCTCGTTCAAGGGAAAAGTTGTGCAGCAGCTCGGACGGATCACCCGCGGCTCTTCCTCAAGCGGTGACGCAGCAACCGTGGTGCACGATTTTCATGACTCGAATGTTCCGTTACTCGATCGCATGCATGCGCGCCGAACAAGAGTGATACGAAGAGAAGGATTCCGCATAGTCGGAAGGTGAGCTAAACTGTTGGTGCGGCGGGCAGTAGCCCTCAGAACCTGGCAGTCTTCCGGACGGTACGACGGGCCAGGTTCACGCATTTTTACAACATGATGAGTCGGTGTTCAACGAGTGGCTCGGCGCGACGTTTCCAGTCGCCACCGCTCGAATAGCACCAGGCTACTGCGTCGCTTACCCACAACAGTGGGTACTCGTGCGGTGCCGCATGTTGATATTTGAGGTCGATGTTCTTTTCCTGGCGGAGGATGCTCGCAATGAGTTTTCGATCAGCGCCCATAAGAGAATCGTCTCGTTCTAGGATGAGCTGATCTGCTCCGGAGTGGCAGGCTGCAGCCGCGACCCCGGCTATGCACAAATCGCGAGCCTCTTTGCTCGGTCGACCCTTTGCAATCCAGACTGCGACGCGCACGTCGAGTTCATTCATGCGGGACAGGATTTCACGACGACGGCTGTCGCGTTCGCTTTTGAAATGAATGCGACGCTGGCCTGGCTTCAACAGTGATCGGAGCGCTTTCTCTGAGGCCTGCACTGACCTTCCCGAAGATGCTGTAGCGACAACGTAGTAGCCACGTGCCTTCGACTCATCCACATATAGGCGGTCGGAAGCTAGGAAGATCATTGCTCGATTTTACTGTGAACGAGATGCTGGTTGACCGAGTCAGAAGTCCGCCCAATGTGCGACGGGGTATCGGCGGTAACGGCTAGCTGATCCGGGCCATTTCCGGGCCATTCTTTTCGTGAAAGCAACTGAAACTCACTGACACTCGCCGACGGAATCCGATCACTCGCATCCCGGGAGTGAGATCATCCCGAGCGCGGCCTCGGAAAGGGAAGTTTGCCAGAGCGTCGCAGTAGCCATACATCGAGAGCAGGAACCGTTGTGCGATTTCCGGCCCTGCTTCGCCCGCGATCCAGTCATAGGTTGCGTGCAACTGTTGATGAGCGCGCGGTGATGTAGATGACCCGATGCGTCACGACGAGCTGTCGGCAAGGCGCTCAGCGTGCCAACGGGAGAGTTCGGCACGCATCTCTTCGGAGCTGATAGCCCGCGAGGGATCGGCGCACAGCTCTTCGACGGAGGCGATGACCTCGGTGCGCAGCCAGTTCTCGACTGCTTCGTCGCGCGCGAACAGTGCGCGCAAGCCGTCGCGCACCACCTCGCTCTCGCTGGCGTATGCACCGGACGCGACGCGCTCTTTGAGGGCGTCCGCCATGCTGTTGGGAAGGGTGATGCTGAGCTGCTTCGTGGTGCGCATGATCGAACCTCGCTTTTGAGTATGACTCGATCCTGCTCGTCTACTGATGGGGATCAAGCCCAAGTGTCATCGGCGTCGCACTGGCCGGGTCTCTTGCGGCACTCGCGCTCAGCAGAACGCCTCGTCGACTCGTGCGACGCAGCCTGGATTGACCCGGGCGTCTTTCGGAGCGGCTTTTCGGTATTCTGGCGGCATGCTCCGCACAGTCATCTGGTCGTGCGCCGTGCTGATGCTTGCGGCGGGCGGGCTCGCACCGGCGACGGCGCACGCTGCGCCGCACGACGTGCAGCACCTGGCCTCGGTCGATGACTTCGAGTTCGCGAGCTTCGACGCAGACTACTATCTTGATCGCGACGACCACGGGCAGTCGATGCTGCGCACGGTCGAGACACTCGTCGCCGAGTTTCCCGACATCGACCAGAATCGTGGCATTCGCAGATCGATTCCCGAGCGTTACCTCGGCCGTCCGACCGATCTCGTCATCGTCTCGGTGACCGATGGTGAGGGCAACCCCCTGAGCTACGAGACCGATAGCGACGACGACGTGCTCTCGATCACGATCGCTGCCGACGACTACGTGCACGGCACGCGCATCTACGTCATTGAATACGAGCAGCGCAACGTCACCGAGTTCTTCTCGAACACCGGCCGTGACGAGTTCTACTGGGATGTTAATGGCCTTGACTGGGCGCAACCCTTCGAACGTGTCACCGCCACGGTGCACCTCCCTGCCGAACTGCACGAACGACTCACCGGGCACGTCTCCGCCGTGCAGGGCGGAGACGGCTCCCGGCAGCCAGCCACCGCCCAGCCCGCCACCACCGACGGGCTTGTCTTCGCAAGCGACGGGCCGCTCGGCCCGCACCAGACCCTCTCGTTCTCGATCGGCTTCGCACCCGGCACCTTCGCGGTGCGCGACAGCGGCTTCTTCGCCGCGCCTGCCCCGCTGATCTCCGCGATCGCAGCGGTCGTTGCCCTCGGCACCGCAGTGGCTGCTGCGGTCGTGCGCCGGCGCCACCTGCGCGATGCTCCGGGGCGCGGCATCATCGTGCCCGAGTACGAACCCCTCAGCGGCGTCAACGTGCTCACCGCCGCCAATATCTATGGGAGTGTGACGCGCGCTATCCCCGCACAACTGGTCGATCTCGCCATACGCGGCAGCGTGCGCCTGCTCGAAGCCCAGGGCGAGAAACGGGGCAAGCGCGGCTACCGCATCGAGTTGCTCGACGCCACCGACATCGACGTGCACGAGTACAAGGCCGTGCAGGCGGTGTTCGGCTACGACCCGGTGCCCGGAGCGATCCGCGATCTCAGCACACGCGACGGCACGACCGCAAGCGGGTTCGAGAAGCTGCAGCAGCAGATCAGCGTCGACGTGCTCGCCAACGGTCTGCGAAAGCCCTACCCGGCGAAACTGGTTACCGTGCTGCTCATCGTGGCGTCGATCGCGGCGCTCACCGGCGCCATCTCGGGCGGCGTCTCGCTCGACCAGGTGTACGGTGGCGCGTGGCCCGGTGTCAGTCTCGCCGTGTCGTTCGCTGGGCTGGTGGCGGCGATCGTGCTGATCTCGCGGCGGCCGCTGACCGCGCGCGGGGTCGAGATTCGCGACCATTTGCGTGGCCTAAAGATGTATATCAAGCTCGCCGAGGCAGATCGGCTGCGGTACCTGCAATCTCCTGAGGGGGCGGATCGCGCCCCGCTGTCGGGCGTGGCCGACCCTGAGGGCGAGGAAATGCGTCTCGTGCACCTGCACGAGCGGCTGCTGCCGTACGCGATGCTGTTCGGGCTCGAGAAACGTTGGGCCGCCGTACTCGCCCGACTGTACGAGACGAACGATGTGCCGCCGAGCTGGTACATCGCGCCCCTCGCGTTCAACGCTGGAAACTTCTCATCGAGTTTCGGTGCGTTTTCGTCGAGCCTGGGCGGTGCCTACGGCGCCTCATCGTCAGGCGGGTCGAGTGGCGCCTCAGCCGGCGGGGGCGGGGGAGGTGGCGGGGGAGGCGGCGTCTGACCTCCACGAAATGACGGGTACCCCGGTGCGGAGCAGCACGTCAACCGCATGGAGCAAGCCCGAAACGTCGATCACAACACGAACATGAGCGAGAAGCATCCGATCGAAGGTGGCGGCAGGCTGCAGCTGCGACCCCAGCTATGCACAAAACGCGAGCCTCCTTGCTCGGTCGACCTCTTATGATCCAGACTGCGACGCGTCTGTCGAGAGTATCCATGTGAGACGGGTCTCACGGCGTCGGCTGTTGTGCTCGCCCGCTATCTGTCGAATACCTTCGGTCATTGAAGGAGATCTACTACGATCAGACACGAGGGGTCAGCGAGCCTGCTGCCACCTCACCTACGGCCCTCCGACCACCCCGGGCCAATTCACTTCGTTGATGATCTGTATGTGCCGCAGCTTAGCGTGCCGCGACCCGGTCGTGCGCCCCGCGCAAGTCACGGATCAGGTCATCGACTGATTCCAGCCCGATTGAGAGTCTGAGCAAGCCGGGTGTGACCCCGAGCTGAGCATTGATCTCGGGTGAAAAGGTGCCATGGGTCGAAGACAGGGGATGCAGCACCATCGAACGGGTATCGCCGATGCCCGTCATGCGTGAGAAGATGCGCAGCCCATTGAAGAACGCGCGAGCGCCTTCGACGCCGCCGTGCACCGTGACCCCGAAGACGGAGCCGGTGCGACCCCGACCCTGGGCATCGGCCCCGTAGTCGTGCACTGCGAGTTCGTGCAGCGGGCTCGACGGAAGGCCCGCATAGTCAACCGATTCGACTTCGGGCTGCTTTTCGAGCCATGCGGCAATCTCGATCGACGAAGCAACGTGCCGCTCCATACGCAGTGACAGCGTTTCTAACCCCTGGTGCAGCAGAAACCCGTGCAGTGGGGAGAGCGTCGGGCCGATATCGTTGACCACCGACTCGCGCACAGCGCGGGCATAGGCGCCGGCGCCGAACCGTTCGAGCATCGGAGCAACGTTCGGTCGCGACGACCGCGTGATCAGGGGAAAGGAGCGACCCGCGCGTTCTGCGGCCGCCCAGTCAAAGGTGCCCCCGTCAACAACGGCACCGCCGACAGCGGCACCGTGGCCCGTGAGAAACTTCGTGGTGGAGTGCACGACAATGTGGCAGCCGTGCTCAAACGGACGAATGAGCGCCGGCGTTCCCACCGTGTTATCGACCACAACCGGCAGGTGGTAGCGCGCAGCGACCTCAGCGATGCGCCGCAAATCAGTGATGTCATTGCGAGGGTTCGGAATCGTCTCCGTGTAAATCGCTTTGGTGTTGGGGCGGATTACCCGCTCCCACTCAGCGTCGTCAGCGGCATCCCACACGGAGTCGAAGGTGATGCCGAAGCGTGCGAAGCTGCGACCGAACAGGATGCGTGTGCCCCCATAGATCGACCCGGTCGACACGATGTGATCGCCGTGCTGCGCGAGTGCGAAGAGCGCAGCCGAAATGGCTGCCTGTCCGCTCGCAACAGCAACAGACGCCACACCCCCCTCAAGGGATGCGAGCCGATCCTCAGCTACCCAGTTGGTCGGGTTACCCTGGCGCGAGTAGATCGGCGCCCGCTCACTCGGCGAGAAGCTGTTGGGTGTTTCGCGGCCAGGGAGGTCTTCAGCTCGCCAGTGGATACTGCCGTCGAAGCGGCTCACCTGATCGTCGAAATCATCGAACAGGTATCCCGCAGAGAGCGCGATTGGCGGCACCCGTAACCCGTTGTTCTTGTCATGATATTCGCCCGCGTGCACCTGGCGGGTGTCGAAACCATATCCGTTCCAATCGTAGACGGGCGTGGCGACAGTCGAGTCGTGGCGAATGGGCCCAGTGCTTCCCGTGGTCGAAGAACTCATCATGCACCCTCCTGCTTGGGCAGTATGGCGGCGATTCGGTCAATCGCCGCGCAGAGCGTCTCGGGGGCGCAGGCGAGGTTGATCCGTGCATGACCCTTGCCGCCGTCACCAAAGTGGGCGCCGTCGTTCAGCGCGACACGGGCATCCTCGAGAATGCGCTCGGCCGGGCGCTCGCCAAGCCCCGCGCCACGCAGGTCGAGCCAGGCGAGATACCCGGCTTGGGGGCGGGTGTGACGCACTCCGGGCAGGTGATCGCGAACCCGTGTGGCGAGCAGTTCATCGTTCGCGCGTGACTGTGCGATGACGCGGTCAAGCCAGTCGCCCGCACTGCGGAACGCCGCGACATTCGCGTGCAGGCCGAGAATTGAGGCGCGGGTGACGACCTCTGGAGGCAGGGTGCGCAGGATCTCATTCGCCCGGCTCTCGGCTGCGACAATCACCGAGCACTTCACGCCAGCGAGGTTCCAGCCCTTGCTTGCCGAGGTCGTGGTGACCGAGAGCACACCAGCGGCGGCGGCGAGCGGTGCGAAAGGCACGAACGTCTTGTCAGGGTGGGTGAGCGGGGCGTGAATCTCGTCGGAGATGACGAACACACCATACGCAGCGGCGAGACGCGCGAGCTCTGCCAGCTCCTCAGCCGTGTGCACAGTGCCGTGCGGGTTGTGCGGGTTACACAGCAGAAACGCATCGATCCCCGAGACGAAGGCCGTTTCGATTGCTGCGAGATCGAGACGGGCAGGGGCGACCGATGAGGGAGCGGCTGCGTCTTCGGCAACACCGGGGCCCGGGCACAAGGGAATCTCGACAATCTCGAACGGCACCTCTGAGAGCATCTCGAAGAACCCCGGGTAGACCGGCACTGGGAGCGCGATTCTGCCGCCCTCGGGCAGGAACACCCGCAGTGATTCGACGATGCCCGTGGCGACGTCGGTCGCGAGGTGCACGTGTTCGTGCGGGATATGCCAGCCCCAGCGATCCCGCGCGAAATCGGCAAAGGCTCCGGCGAGCGGACCCGGACCATCGAGGTAGCCGAGATCAGAGGCAGACACGCGAGAGATGATGCTCTCCTGCACCACGGGAGCGACGGCAAAATCCATCTCGGCAACAAACAGAGGGAGCACGTCGGCGGGGTATCTGGTCCACTTGATACTGGTGCGCTGCGTGCGAAGCAGCGACGGCTCAAGTGCCGGTAAACAACCTTCATCCTGGGCGGGGAGGCCGTCGACCCGTGCTCTCTCGTCGTGTGTGTGACAGTGGTGACCCTTCATTCACTCATCGTGGCAGTCGATGGTGTCAAGCTCCAAGGTCTTGGGTAACGCACAGTAACACTCTGCGTTCGTAATACGAGGTAACTGGGTTTCTCAATGCGAGCCCTGTGTACGCACAATGATCGTGGCGACCTCCTCAGCGCCACAACCGGATGGTCAGGCAGAGAAAACAGACGTTCATGGCAGACAGTTACACATTCAAGATCACGACCACGAGTTTTGACGAGCACTACTCGCCAGCAAATGCGACACGGCTCACCACAAACTTTGCAAACCTCGCTCGCGGGCCGCACCGGCAACAGAATCTTCGGAACGCATTCACGATCATTGACCGGAGGTTCAACGACCTCGCCCATTGGGACAATCCGAACGGGGAGCGATACACAGTGACGTTAGAGATTGTCTCCGCGACACTGCAACTCCCACCACACAGCGGTGAACCAGAGTTTCCCCTGCTCGAGATGCTTGATGTGCAGATCGTTGACCACCTGACCGGCACCGCACACCGGGGCATTGTCGGGAACAGCTTCTCGTCGTATATTCGCGATTATGACTTCAGCGTTCTGCTCCCTGCGGTGAGCGAACACGCGACGAGTCTGACCATCCCAGACGATTTCGGTGATTTACACGGCAACCTTTTTCAGAGATTCTTAGATTCCGACGCGTACCAACGGCAGTTCACCGCGTCCCCGGTCATCTGTATCAGCGTGTCGACGAGCAAAACTTACCGGCGCACCGAGAACCACCATCCTGTTCTCGGTGTTGAGTATGAGCAGAGTGAGTACTCACTCACCGACGAGTATTTCCGAAAGATGGGACTGAGGGTCAGATACTTTCTTCCACCGGGAGGGAAGGCCCCGCTGGCCTACTACTTTCAAGGCGACCTGCTGGGTGACTACAGCGTGTTGCAGCTCATTGGAACGATCAGCACGATGGAAACCTTCCAGAAGATCTATCGTCCAGAAATCTACAATATGAACGCTGCCGCTGCCGCGGTGTATCAACCGAAGCTTGATGAGCAAGACTACTCGCGCACCCAGATTGGGTACGATCGCGAAGAACGCAGCCAGTTGGCAAAGAAGCAGGGTTTCTACGCTGCGGAGCACCTCATCGAGCCGCACGGAGCGGCACTCGCCCAGTGGGTTGCAGCGCATCCTGCTGACCTTTCACACGGAGGCGGAACGCTATGACTCATCAGAAACTCTTACCCACATCGCTCGTTGGTAGCCTGCCAAAACCGTCGTGGATCGCGGAGCCAGAAGTGCTCTGGCCTGCCTGGAAGCTTGAGGGTGAGGCACTTCTCGAGGCTCAGCACGACGCGTTATGCATCGCCGTGCAAGAGCAGCAGGTGAGTGGCATTGACATCATCAGCGACGGTGAGCAAACACGGCAACACTTCGTGACGACGTTCATTGAACATCTCGCCGGTGTTGATTTTCAGCAGCGTGAAATGGTTCGGATCCGCAACCGATACGACGCAAGCGTGCCAACCGTGATCGGTGCGGTGAGCCGCAGGCAACCAGTATTCGTCGAAGCCGCGAAGTTTCTCCGTTCACAAACCGATCACCCCATCAAGTGGGCGCTTCCCGGCCCGATGACGATGGTTGACACCCTCTACGACAGCCACTATCAGAACCGTGAAACGCTCGCCCTGACGTTCGCGCAGATTTTGAATGAAGAGGCGAAAGAGCTCGAAGCGGCAGGTGTTGACATCATTCAGTTTGATGAACCGGCGTTTAACGTCTACTTCGATGACGTGCGCAACTGGGGAGTGGAAGCACTGGAACGCGCGGCTGAGGGGTTGCGGGCAGAGACGGTCGTGCACATTTGCTACGGATACGGTATCGAGGCAAACACTGAGTGGAAGGCAACGCTCGGGTCTGAGTGGCGGCAGTACGAGGAGTTCTTCCCACTGCTACAGCAATCGAGTATCGACACGGTCTCGCTGGAGTCCCACCACTCTCACGTTCCGGTCGACCTCATCGGTCTCATCCGCGGGAAGAACGTGATGCTTGGGGCGATTGACGTCGCGGACCACACGATCGAAACTCCGGAAGAAGTCGCTGATACCTTGCGGAGGGCCTTGGAGTTTGTGGACGCAGACAAACTCATTCCGAGCACCAATTGCGGTATGGCGCCACTTTCACGAGATGTTGCGCGCCAAAAAATGCTCGCACTCTCTGCTGGGGCACAGCTGGTGCGTGACGAACTCGCGAGAACGGCGTCGTTCGGGCCGCTTTCGCGCTCAATGTGCGTGTGAAGTGTGATGCGTGCACTCGACGCTCACCTCGGTAGGTGAGCTCCTGCCGGGCACCGCAATAACTGCCTGTATTTTGCTGTGCGCGTTGGAAGCAGGTTCTGCTACGGTTGCGAACACGGAGGCTGCGCTCATACCAGGCGTAGCGGATTGCTCAGCAGGAGGGCTCATGCCAAATACAATCGTCAACTCGGCAAGTACCGTTTGGAACGGCGAACTTTTCAGTGGTTCGGGTTCTACCGCCCTCAACACCTCTGGCGCAGGCAGTTTTCCTGTTTCCTGGAAGGCTCGTGGCGAAGAATCAGGCAGCACAACCACGCCTGAAGAGCTCATCGCCGCGGCACACGCTACCTGCTTCGCGATGAACCTCGCCAACACGCTCACGAAGCACGGCACCCCTCCGACGAAGCTTGAGACGAGCGCCGATGTGTCGTTTGTGGCGGGAACCGGTATCACCGCAATCCACTTGAAGGTGGTAGCAACAGTTGACTCGATCAGCGCCGAAGACTTTGCTCGCATCGCTGAGGAGGCGAACGAAACCTGCCCCGTGTCGCAGGCACTCGCGGGCGTCAAGAACATCTCGCTTGAGGCGTCGCTGAGCTGAAACCACTATGCCGTTGAACCGTCATGGGCGAGAGTCTGCCCATCGACCGAGTCTGTTTCGATCGCGCGGCGGGGGAAGTTCTTCACGCCCAGTGAACGCATCTCCATCTGCGCGGCATGTGCGATACGCAATCGATGGTGCTCTCGAGGATGCCCCAACGGGAACCTCGCTTGCCGAGGCGCTACGGCTGGCCCACGGCGAACCTCATCGCACCGCCATCTGTCTCTTTCCATCTCCGAGCCCAGCTGACATAGATGAGCTTGCGACTGCCTGGGATCTGCATCCGGTGCTGGTCGAGGATCTGCGCCTCGGTGATCAGCGGCCAAAGATAGAGCGCTACGGGGATGTGGTGTTTCTCGTCATCCGTTCGGCGCAGTACATTGACGAAACCGAAGACGTAGAATTCTGTGAGTTTCACGTCTTGGTGCGGCAAGAAGCAATTGCGATTATTTGCCAGGACGAGCGGTGGATCGATGGCTCAGATGCTTCACGACTGCCTGGGCAGCAGCTTGACGCGCTCCTTCGCGGAGAACATACCCCTCGCCATGAAGACGGTGTACACCCGCTGGGCTCAGAATCCGTGCTGTACCGTTTTCTTGACGCCATCGTTGACGGGTTCGCGCCCGTGCTCCACGGACTCTCCTTAGATCAGGAACAGATTGAGCTGCAGGTGTTCAGTGGCGATACCGCGGTCACCGAGCGCATCTACCGTCTCAGTCGTGAGGTGATCGGCCTGCAGCACACGATGTCGGCGCTCACCGATCTTCTCAACGCGCTCATCCGAGGGTTTGACCGCCATGAGATTCCCGAATCGCTGCGTGCATACCTGCATGATGTCCTGGATCACCTCACGCAAGAGTATTCGCGGGTGCTCGAGCTCCGAGAAGCGCTGTCCCAGATCCTCAGCGTCAACGCGACGCTGGTCGCGCAACGTCAGAACGACGACATGAAAAAGATCTCGGGATGGGCCGCGATTCTGTTTGCGCCCACGCTGATCGGTGCGATCTACGGCATGAACTTCGACCGCATGCCTGAGTTGCAGTGGTCGATCGGGTACCCCGGTGCGCTGATTGCGATGGGTCTCTTGGCAGCTGGTCTCTATGTCGTGTTCAAACGAAAGAAATGGATGTAGGAGGTATGCACATGCAGACACGCTGGTGCCACAGAGCTGCACATCGGTGCGACTGGTCACGGTCTCTGTGAAGCCAGAACGCCACCTTCTTCGGACTCACCAGGCCCGGCAGACAAAGATGCCTTTCGGATTGCGGGGAGCGTCAGCAGACTGAGCAACGCAGTCACCGCGGCGGCAGCGTATAGGGCAACATAGTTGTCGGTGGCCCCAGAAACGGGATCTCCCGATCCGACGCGCAAGAGCAGCGCAGCGAGCATTGGTCCGCACACCTGAGGCAGCGTCTCGGCGACCGTGAGTACGCCGAGGGATCTGCCTGCGTGATCCGCGGGGATTACACGCATCGCGAGCGCCAGGTTGACTGCCAAGTATACGCCCACCGCGAGGCCTCCAATCGCTGTTGCGATCCAGAGCAGCAGTGGCGTTTCTGCCATCGCGCGTGTGCCCGCGCCGATGGCAAGACCAAGGGAACCCACCGCAAGAAACGGTAAGTAGTGCCGATAACGTGATGCCAGGGCGCCGCCGCACACCGACCCGATGACCACGCCGGCCCCGCCGATGAGGGTCGCGATCATTGCTACCGGCGTGGCCGTCACCGCATTACCAGTCATGCGGTCAATCACGAGGTAAAGCGTAAACGCGGTTGTAAGAGACAGTGCTATCTGCATTGCCAACCGCTGTAGCCAGACGGCAAGAAAGGTTGACGTGGCTCCCGGCGCCGTGTGGAGAAATTTCATCCGCGAGTCTCGGCTGAGCCTTGGTCGAGGCGTGGGAAGTGACTGCTGCGTGGTGGCAGGGAGGTCGCGCAGTCGCAGCGAGAGCATGACGACAATCACCGCCGCAAGGGGCATGATGAGCGACACGAGCGCTATGTGGCTCGGAAACAGTGCCGAGAGTGCGAGCGGAGGTAGCATGCCGAGAAACGCCGCCGCAGTGAAGACACCCGAGGCTGAAGCACGTCGCTCATCGGTAAGAGAGTCGGCAAGCAGTGCAGCGGTTGCCGCGAGCGTGGCATTGAACGCGACCTGAGCGCAGACCCAACTGATGATCAACAACGGCACGTTTGGGGAGGTAACGAGTGCGATGATGCTCGCAAGACCCGCAAGCGCGCCACCGAGCATCCACGGTCGCCGTTTGCCAAGTCGACCCCGTGTGCGGTCGGAGAGCGCGCCAAAGAGAGGGTTCGCGATCAGTGCGGAGAGACCACCCAGGGTGAGCGAAAGAGCCAGCGCCCCGGCACGCTGATCAGCGGGGAGGAGGTCGTCGAATCGAAGTGGCAGCAACGCGACAACCGGGGCAGTCAGCGCGCCGAGCGTCACCAGGTTCACTGCAGCCAACGTGAACACGGTGCGCGTGTCATGCTGCGGTGAGGTTTGGCCGTGTGCATCGATCGCGCTATGTGTGTGCACTCTGTCACTCTTCGTTGTTCGCCTGTGTGCTGTCACACACTCTAGCTAACATATGACATATGCATATGGGAGTCGGGGAAGCGCCAGTGAGTGTGGGCAGCTCCGACCCATTGCAGAGGCCTCGTCTGCATGAGGCGCTCTCGCAACCGACCAGCGTTGTGGCGCTGGTCGGGCCCATTGGGGCAGGGGTGACGACAACGCTTCGTCAGTGGTCGGCGACACAGTCAGGGGCGCTGTGGATCTCGCCCGGGCGGGTGCTCGCCTTCCCCGCTTTTGACCAGCGTCAGGCAGCCGATGGCCCGATTGAACAGACGAGCGAGGCGGTGATCGTCATTGATGACGCAGACGACCTCACCCCTGAGGAGTGGGATCGAATCGATGAGATTCGGCGACTGCGACCCCTTACCCGGATACGGCTTGCTGTACACAGCAGGTTTGCAGTGCCGTTCGTTGACGACGTCGAGTTTGTTCACGATCTCCTGTTTTCTTTTGATGAGACCTCCCAGTTTCTTGCGTCACGGAACTCGGCACTTGACGCGAGGGCAGTGCACCTGGTGAGCGGTGGCTTACCGGCAGCAGTGAAAGCGATCGCGGGGCTAAAGACATTGCGACCCGCGCTGGTGGAACAGGTGCTTGCGCATCAGGCACATGCCGCACTCCCGCAGTCGCAATCTGTTCTCGCGATGCCTGAGATGCTCACTGACCGGGTCGTCGAGTCACTTGGTGAGCAACCCCACGTGTTGGAGTGGGCCGAGCGTCAAGGTTTCGGGTGGTGGGTGGCAGACTCCAACTATCCGCTGTTTCTGTTGACCGCGACGGTGCGCGCGGCAACCCGGCTCGCACACCCGAAGCCAACTGAATCGGAATTGCGTGAACTTGCGGCCGAAGCGTTCATTCAGCAGGGTGCCTGGCTCGGCGCCATTGCTGAAGGCTTTGCCCTTCATTCGTTGCCTATTATCGATGCAGCGCTCAAAGGAGGCGGTATGCCGCTTCTTGTCGACCACGGCCCATTCTTACTCCACCATTTGAGCCGAATTCGAGTGCACGAGTTGCGCCGATGGCCAGTCATCGCGTTGGCTCACGCACTGCTGTTGAACGCTCAGCATGAACACCGGTTGAGGGCAGCGGAGATGCTCGGTGTTGCCATGATTGGCTTGCGCAGCAAGGCGTCAACGCCGCTTGAGTGTGCTCTGAGCGCTGTGATTGAGTCGGTGCTGCAACGATTGCTCGGAATTGGTGATGGTGGAGTGCAGGCGGGCTTGCGCGGAGTTGCGTTGACCAACGAGCTGTCGAGCGAGGACCAACTGCAGGGTGAAGGGCTGATCGGTGATCTGTACCTGCACTGCGCCATCAGTCTGTTGTATGGCGGCAAAACTGAACCAGCGATTCATGCCTTCGAGATGGCTCGCTCGGTGTCACAGCGGCCAGGTATTATCCTGAACTCCTACGGGGGAGTCGCAGCTGTTCACGCACTCGCAGGAGACCTTGAGGCGGCAGCGCCTTGGATCGACAGCGCAAGTGCTCGCGCATGGCCCAGCACGGTGTTTGCCGGTTACAACAGCTGCTTGCTGCATATCGCACGCGCGAAGGTGTTCATTGAGCAGAACGAGCTTGATCAAGCAGAAGCAGCTCTGGACACGGTGTGGCACATGATCGAAACTACCGAGCACTGGCCGCTACTCGCATCACTTCGCGCCACGCTGGACCTCTGCCGGGGCAGATTCACGGAGGCACTGGAATCATTCCGTGGGCTTCGAAAGCGTCGCGGATCTCGCATGCCGCGTTCGCAAGTGCGGCTGCTCGACTTGACTGAATCGTCGCTTACCCTTGCGGCCGGTGACCCCGCGAGGGCGTCGTCGCTGCGGCCTCAGCAGGGTGATCATGCGTCGATTTTGGTCGGCGTGGCGCGGGCGCAAATGTATCAGGGGCAGTTTGACGACGCGCTGCACACGTTGAGTGCCGTACCGCAAGATGAACCCGAAGTTCGGCTCAGCAGTGCGGTGCTCGAGGCGGTCGTGTTGTACCGCCGCGGCGACGATGAGGCAGCGCAGCCGGTGGTGCGTCGGGCCCGCGGAATCTCGGAAGCATACGGGCTGACAACTGCGTTCTTGCTGCTTACTGCAGAGGATCGCGCTCTCTTTGACGTGGAAATACCGTGGCTCGCACTCCAAGTCGACACCAGCGGCGTCGTCGTGAAACTCACTGAGCGGGAGCGTGTGGTGCTGCGTAGTCTGACCGACGGCTCGAGTGTTGAAGAGATTGCTCGTCGTCTGCATGTGTCACCAAACACGGTGAAGTCGCAGCGGCGATCACTGTATCGGAAGCTTGGGGTGCGCTCGCGTGATGAGGCAATCACCCGCGCGGTAAGCCAGGGGCTGCTGCGTGATGACGCTCATCGTTAGCTGGTGCGCAGTCGTAGCGGGGGAGATAGCATAAGCACAGCCGTCAACAATATTTG
>JAAZFP010000269.1 GCA_012511645.1 Microbacteriaceae bacterium | reverse complement strand
GTTTCGATGAGCTCATCGTGGGTGCCCTCACCAATCACGCGGCCCTGGTCGAGCACGATGATGCGGTCGCTGTCGACCACGGTTGAGAGCCGGTGAGCGATCACGATGAGCGTGCGGCCGGTCGCGACCGAGTCGAGGGCGTCACGCATGAGGCGCTCGTTCACGCCATCGAGGCTTGCGGTTGACTCATCAAGCAGCAGGATCGACGGCGCGCTCAATAGCGTGCGCGCGATGGCGAGCCGCTGCTTCTCACCACCCGAAAGCATGATGCCGCGCTCGCCGACCTCGGCGTCGAGCCCAGTTGCGAGCCCGCCCTGCCGGGCTGCACGGTCGATGAGGTCGCCCAGGTTCACTGCGCGCAGCACACGCTCGCACTCGGCATCGCTCGCGTTCGGTGACCCGAGCAGCAGGTTCTCGCGCACCGTGCCCGCAAGCACGGGCGCGTCTTGCTCGACATAGCCGAGTTGGGCGCGCAGCTCGGCACGGTCGAGGTCGCGCAGGTCGGCGCCGTGCAGCAGCACGCGACCGCCCTCTGGGTCATAGAAGCGCTCGATCAGCGCGAGCACGGTCGACTTGCCGGCACCCGAGGGCCCGACGAGGGCGACGCGTGATCCTCGCGGCACCTCGAATGACACCTCGTGCAGCACGGGGGTCTCGACGATGTCGGCGGGAGCCGCCTCGGCATCACGCCACGCGTTTCGGCCGCCGCGGCCGCCCTGCACGAGCTCGCGCACATCGACTCGCACTGGAGCTGCGGAGCGGTAGGTGAAGTCGACCTGTTCGAAGCTGATGGCCGGGGCCGCGGGCTGCGTGGCTTCAGCCAGCGGCATCAGGCGCCCCGCGGGGGCGAGCTCAGCATCGTGCTCGGTTTCGGTGGGGGTGGTGGCGATCTCTTGGATGCGGCCGAGCGCGCCGAGTGCCTGGTTCACTGCGGCGATCGCGCCGAAGGCCTGGCCAAGCGGGGCGACCATGAGAAACAGGAACACGATGAACATGACGAGCTGGGCGATGGTGATCGCGCCGGTTGCGACGCGGTAGCCGCCGAGGCCCAGCACCACCAGAAACGACAGCTGCAGCGCCAAGAATGAGATCGGCACGATGAGCGCCGAGATCTTTGCGACCTTGAGCCCCAGCACATAGGCCTCTTCAGCCTCGGCTTCGGTCGCGCGCTGCTCGCGCTCGGTCGCCCCTGCCGCACGAATCGTGCGAATTGACGAAATGGAGCGCTCGACCTGAGCGGCGAGGTCGCCGACCTTCTGCTGCGCGCGGGTGACCGCGGGGCGAATCTTGGCCGAGACCGCGACCACCACGACAAGTGCCACGACGACGACCGCGAAAGTGATGCCGAAGAGTGCAGGGTCGATGATGAGCATGCCGATGAGGGCACCAAAGAAGACCAGCAGCCCGCTGATCGCCTCGACCATGCCCTGGGTGAGCACGGCGCGCAAGAGCGTGGTGTCGCTGCCGATGCGTGAAACCAAATCTCCGGTGCGGCGGCGGTCGAACTCACCGATGGGCAGGTGCAGAATGCGCTCAATCAGGGAGCGACGGCTGTGCAGCACGACGCCCTCGCCCATGCGCTGCAGCACATAGTGTTGAAACCCACTGAGCAGCGCGTCGACGACGACGAGCACGCTGAGCACGGTGAGCAGCAGTGCAAGCGGCTCAGCCGCCTGCACCCGCTCGATGATCTGCCCGAGCAGCACGGGCTGCACGAGCGAGGTGGCCGCGCCGATGATGCCGAGGGTGAGCGCGAGCGCGAGCGGGCCGCGCTGCGTGAGCAGGTAGGGCACCAGTTGTTTCAGTGAGGCGCGGGGGCCTCGGGGGGCGCGCTGCTGCTTCGGTGAGGTGTCGTCTGCCACCCCGACAGCTTATGGCTCGGTGCTGAGTGCCTGCTCGGTGCTCGCTTGGGTGATCGGCGCAGCTTGGGTGTTGGCAGCCGCAGCGGTCGCGCTCTTGCGCCAGATGCGCCAGCAGATCACCGCGGCGCCAGCAAAGACGACGGTGGTGACGAGGCTGCCCTCGATGCCAAATGCACCGCCGGTCAACAGGTCAGCAGAGCCCTCGTGCGCGGTGAAGGTGAACGCGGTGTCAGAGAGCGGGTTGCCCGAGACCGCGACGCCAAAGAGGTTGCCCTGCGCCCAGTTCCAGGCGCCGTGCATGGCACAGATGCCCCACAGCCCGCCCTCGGCGAGTGAGAGAAAGGTACCAAAGATGGCAAAGGCGATGAGGTTGATGATGGGTAGCACCCCCATGCCGGGGTTTGCGCCGTGGATGAGCATAAAGAACAGCGCCTGAATGATGACTGCGGCCACGAGCCCCCATCGCCTGGCAACCGCCTGGGTGAGGTAGCCGCGGGTGAGAATCTCTTCAGTTGATCCCTGCACCATGAAACCGATCAGCATGATCACGATCATGCCCCAGCTCGAAGCGTCTGGCGCCGCCCACGCGAGCTGTGCCTGCCCGAAGATCACCGGCACGAGCACGCAGATTGCGAGCATGCCCACACCGATCAGCGCACCACGTCCCGCGGTGATGAGTCCTGCGCGAGGCTTCGTGAAGCCGAGGGTCGAGAAGCGGCGATGTTCTTTCTTGGCCATCCAGAACCAGATCCAGAGTGTGGCAAGCCCAAACGAGAGCAGCGTGATCACGGCGGCCGCACCATCGAGCGTGCCGACCGTGCCAATATTCGGGGCCACGCCCTGACTGCGAGCCACACCGATCTCGATGAGCATCTGCATGGCGGCCGGGATCGACTGCACAATGAGCGCGATCACGACGACCACGAGGGCCATGATGATGCCTGTCGGTCGCTGCGCGAGCAGCATGCCGCCGGT
>JAAZFP010000268.1 GCA_012511645.1 Microbacteriaceae bacterium | reverse complement strand
CGCACGGTGATGCCATCGTCGAGGGCCTCGGCGCTACCCCCCAAACCTTCAATCTCAGCGACGAGTGCCGCGATGCGGTCGGTTTCATGGTGGCGAATGTGGCCGATGCCAGTGATGGTGCTCGGCTCGCCGTCACCGATGCCGGTGCCGTGCGCAGCGAGCGCGGCAAGACCGACGAGAGTTGGTGCCAACTCTCCCGCTTCGGGAATGTGAAGGGTGACCCCGCGCAGGCTCCGCCACGACTCCACCGTGAGCGAGTGCGTTGAGGCGGAGGGAGCGCCTTCGGTGAATGCGGTCGCACCAAAGTGTGGGAGCAGCTCTGGGAGCAGCTTGCCCACCTGGGTGGTCTGTGTCGGCCAGTGAGGAATGGTGACACTGCCTCCTGCTGCGAGGGCGGCGGCAAGAAACGGGGCAGCGTTTGAGAGATCTGGTTCGATCGTGAGGTTGAGAGCTGCGATCGGGCCTGGTGCGACGCGCCACTCACCTTCCGCGATGCGCTCAGCATCGACACCGCGGGCGCGGAGACACTCGAGCGTCATTTCGATGTGTGGGATGCTCGGCAATCGCTCGCCCGTGTGCACCACATGCACGCCCTCGTCGAAGCGCGCACCTGCGAGGAGCAAACCTGACACGAACTGGCTCGAGAGTGACGCATCGACCTCGACGCGGCCTCCGCGCAGCGATCCTGTGCCGTGCACCGTGAATGGCAGCGCGCCGCGACCATCATCAGAGATGTCAGCCCCGAGCGCACGGAGTGCATCGAGCACCGGCCGCATCGGCCGCTTTCGAGCGTAGGCGGCACCGTCGAACGCGGTGGGGCCAAGCGCGAGCGCTGCGACCGCTGGTACAAACCGCATCACGGTGCCAGCAAGACCACACTCGACTGAGGTTGATCCCGTGAGCTCACCAGCCGGGGTGATGCGCAGGTCTGGCCCGAATGCGTTTGCCGGGTTCGGCACCTCGTCGATCTGCGTGCCGAGCGCGCGCAACGCTTCGACCATCAGTGTCGTGTCGCGTGAGTGCAACGGTGCGCTGAGAGTCGACGGTGCGTCTGACAGTGCGGCGAGCACCAGCTCTCGGCCAGTGAGTGACTTCGAGCCCGGAAGTGAGACGGTTGCCTCTAGTGGTCGCTCGGCGGCCGGGGCTGCCCACGGTTCGTCGTTTAGGTGATGAGGTTCACCCTGGCCAGCGGGATCTTCGTCGTCACGCCCGGTGTTCATTTTGCCGATCAACATACGAGTGCCCTGTATCCCTGGGAATGAATGACGTTCTGCATTGGTTATAGATCTTAGCGGTTGGAGGTAACGACGAGTTGGGAGAGCGGGAGCACATGATGGCGACAGCAGTACTGCCGCAGCGCGCTCGGCAATTGGTCGAGGACGCGTTGCAGCGTGACCGTCTGGCCGCACGTCGTGGTCGTGCCGGAGTGTCCAGCGAGCGAGCGGCGAACCGACGGGCGTCTGGCCGTGCTCTGTCGCCGTGGGCCGGTCGCGTAGGCTTAGGCAGCGTGAGCAAGACAAACGACGATGACGCAGCAGTCGAGCGCGCCGAGTCGGCGCGCGACCTTGCGCGTCGTTTTAGCCGAGACGCCCTGCCTTTTCTTGACCAACTCTACGGCGCTGCGATGAAGATGACACGCAACCCGCAAGACGCGCAAGACTTGGTGCAAGAAACCTTTACAAAGGCGTTCGCCTCGTTCCGCACCTTTTCCGAGGGCACGAACCTGAAGGCGTGGCTGTATCGCATTATGACGAACAGCTACATCAACGGATATCGCAAGCGGCAGCGTGAGCCCTACCTGGGTGCGGTGGATGAGCTTGAAGACTGGCAACTCGGCTCGGCCGAGTCAACGACGGCAATGTCATCGCGATCGGCCGAAGCTGAGGCGATCGACCGCACTCCTTCGGGGATCGTAACCGAGGCGCTGAATGCCCTGCCCGAAGATTTTCGCATTGTGGTCTATTTAGCCGATGTCGAGGGATTCACCTACCAAGAGATCGCCGACATTGTTGAGCGTCCGATCGGCACGGTGATGAGTCGGTTGCACCGGGGGCGTGCGCGACTGCGACAGGCACTTGGCGAGTATGCGCGCGAACAAGGCATTGGTCTTGCGCAAGAGGAAGGAGCAGCGAGATGAGTGGATGTGGATGCGAGCACGCTCGCGCCAACCTCGAAGAACTGATTCGTGGTGAGCTCGAAGAAACTGACTGCCAGCCAATTCGTGAACACCTTGAGGGGTGCACTGAATGCCGCGACGAGCAGCAGGTGTTCGAGACCTTGACCGTCGCGGTGCGGCGGGCCTGTGAGGGGCCAGCGCCAGCGTCACTGCGCGAGACGATTGTCACGCAGCTGCGCGACCTGCACTAGCGACCGAGTGCGCCTGACTGGCCTGGGAGTCGCGGCAGTGACGCGATGAGGTTCTGGGTGTAGGGCTCACGCGCACGCTCAAAGATGTCAGAGACGCTGCCAGTTTCAACGATGGTGCCAGACTTCATGACGGTGATGCGTTCGGCGATGCGCGGCACTACGGCGAGG